>NZ_LR877185.1:2092574-2284399 GCF_903995135.1 Pseudoalteromonas sp. 3J6
GATGAACAAACTAATACTATAAAAGCGAGTAACTCATTCATCACTGTGCAACAAGAAAATACAAAACGACTCGCTGATGAGGCCAATGAAGCTGTCGATGAAGCACAATCAAATGATATTGAGCCTGCACCACAAGCAAACCCAGCCGTAATCAATGAACAACAAACAATTCAGGCTGCGCCCCTTAACGATGCACAAAGCCAAAGTGAACCAACAAGCAGTGATTTAAGCACCATTATTATGATGTTTAATGACGAAAGCTGGGTTGAAATCCACGATGCCAACGATGAGAAAATTGCATTTGGTGTAAAAAAAGCAGGCTACGAAATGACCTTAACTGGTGTAGCGCCTTTTTCAGTGGTACTAGGCAAGCACGATGTTGTTCGTATTACCCTAAATGGTGAGCCAGTTGATATTTCGGCTTTTCCTAAAAACCGTTTAGCTAAATTTAAATTACCCTTAGCAGAGTAGTCGCTATGTTTTCAGAATCTCCTATAAAACGCAGAAAATCCACCCGCATTAATGTGGGTAATGTTCCAATTGGTGATGGTGCACCAATTGCTGTGCAGTCAATGACCAACACAGACACAATGGACATTGATGCCACTGTAGCTCAAATTCAAGCGATTCAAGATGCCGGTGCTGACATAGTACGTGTATCTGTTCCGACCATGGATGCAGCTGAAGCATTTAAAAGCATTAAAGAGCAGGTATCGATACCGCTGGTTGCTGATATTCACTTTGACTACCGCATTGCATTAAAAGTAGCAAAGTATGGTGTTGATTGTTTGCGTATTAACCCAGGAAACATTGGCAGTGAAGAACGTATTAGAGCCGTTGTTGATTCGGCCCGTGAGCATAACATTCCAATTCGTATTGGCGTAAATGGTGGATCACTTGAGCGCGACCTACAAGAAAAATACGGCGAGCCAACACCTGAAGCTCTACTTGAATCTGCTATGCGTCATGTAGATATATTACGTCGCTTAGACTTTGACCAATTTAAAATTTCAGTGAAAGCATCAGACGTATTTTTAGCGGTTGGCGCGTATCGTCTACTTGCAAAAGAAATCGATCAGCCACTGCATTTAGGCATTACTGAAGCAGGCGGCATGCGCTCTGGCTCGGTTAAATCGGCCGTTGGTTTAGGCATGTTATTAGCTGAAGGTATTGGTGACACGCTGCGTGTATCACTAGCGGCAGACCCAGTTCAAGAAATAAAAGTAGGCTTTGATATATTAAAATCATTGCGTATTCGCTCTCGCGGCATTAATTTTATTGCTTGCCCTAGCTGTTCACGCCAAGAGTTTGACGTAGTAAGCACCATGAATCAACTTGAAGAGCGTTTAGAAGATATTATTGAGCCAGTTTCAGTGTCAGTCATTGGCTGTGTGGTTAACGGACCAGGCGAAGCATTAGTGAGTGATATTGGCCTTGCCGGCGCAAACCGTCGCTCAGGTTTATACATTAACGGCGAGCGCCAAAAAGCGCGTATTGATAACAATAATATTGTTGATCAACTTGAAGGCTATGTACGTGATTTCATTGATCAGAAACAACAGCAAACTCCAATCGATATAAAAATCGTAGAGTGATACGTTGTTACAGCACTATGTATTTAATTGACCTTTTTTAGCCGCGGCATTCAAACGTAGTATAAATTACGTACGCCCCGCTGCGCTCGCAATTACCTTATAGTTAGGGTTATAATGCAGGGTCGATTTTTTAGTTTTACGTGGTTGCAGCCCAGAGCTGCACATAAACAGATTTAGGATTTATCAGTGGCAAAACAAATTCAGGCAGTTCGCGGTATGAACGATTGCCTGCCAGGCGATACGCAAGTTTGGCAGAAAGTAGAACACATTTTACGCGAGACCGTATCATCGTTTGGTTATCAAGAAATTCGTTTTCCAATTGTAGAATCAACCGACCTATTTAAACGCTCTATTGGTGAAGTAACCGATATAGTAGAAAAAGAAATGTACACCTTTGCCGATCGTAACGGCGACAATTTAACCTTGCGCCCGGAAGGGACTGCAGTGTGTGTACGTGCAGGTAACGAAAATGGCCTGTTATACAATCAAGAACAACGCCTTTGGTACATGGGCCCTATGTTTCGCCATGAACGCCCACAAAAAGGTCGTTACCGTCAATTTCATCAGTTTGGTTTAGAGACTTTTGGTATTGCCAGCGCCGATATTGACGCCGAAGTTATTTTACTCACGGCGCAACTTTGGGAAGCATTTGGCATTACTGACCATGTGCGTTTAGAACTTAATTCATTAGGTTCAAACGAAGCTCGCGCACAGTACCGCGATGCCTTAATCGCCTTTTTAGAACAACATACCGATGTACTAGATGAAGATTCAAAACGTCGTATGTACTCTAACCCACTGCGCGTTTTGGATACTAAAAATCCAGATATTCAGGCAATCTTAGTCGATGCACCAAAGTTATCTGAACATTTAGATGCTGAATCAAAAGAACATTTTGAAAATTTATGTGAACGATTAGATGCCGCAGGCGTCAAATACACGGTTAATGAAAAGCTGGTACGTGGCTTAGATTATTACAACCGCACTGTATTTGAATGGGTAACCGACAGCTTAGGTGCACAAGGTACTGTATGTGCTGGTGGTCGTTATGATGGCTTAGTAGAGCAATTAGGCGGTAAATCAACCCCTGCGGTAGGTTTCGCGATGGGTTTAGAGCGCTTGGTTTTACTACTTCAAGCACTTGAATGTGTAGGTGACATACGCCGTAGTGCTGATGTATATTTAGCAGCTATGGGCGACAAAGCCAGTATTCAAGCGCCTATAATTGCATCTACCTTACGTCGTGATGTACCTGGATTACGGGTTATGGTGCACGCTGGCGCTGGTAACTTTAAAAAACAACTCAAACGTGCTGATAAAAGCGATGCGCTCGTCGCAATTATTATCGGTGAAGATGAATTAGAGCAAGGCGTTGTGACTATTAAATACTTACGTGAGCGTAAGGAACAAGTCACACTAGAACTAGAACAAGCTAAAACGTTACTTGCAGAACTAATTAATAGCTAAATTATATAAAGCGTAAGTAGTGAAGCGCTTTAACAGAGGTAAGCATGGAAATTTATTCAACAGAAGAACAACAAGCAGAAGCAATTAAACGCTTTTTTCGTGAAAACGGCCTTTCACTAGCGTTAGGCGTTATTGTTGGTTTAGGTGGTTTATATGGCTGGAAAGCATACAACCAAAATCAAATAACGACTGCAGAGCAAGCATCTGATGCATACACTAAGCTTGTTGAAAGCGACAGCGTATTAGCATCTGCTGATGCATTTATTAGTGAAAACAAAGACACTCAGTACGCAACTCTAGCGGCATTTGTTGCTGCAAAAGAAGCAGTAGATGCCCAAAACTTAGATTTAGCAAATGAAAAATTAAGCTGGATCGTAACTAACGTTGATAACGCCCAGCTTAAAGCCATTGCAACAACACGTTTAGCACGTGTGCAAATTGCTCAGCAGCAATACGATGATGCATTGAGTACATTAAATGCTCCTCTTCCTGAAGCATTTAACGCAAATGTGGCTGAATTAAAAGGTGATATTTACACTCAACAAGGCAATAAAGAGCAAGCACGCGTGGCTTACCAAGCTGCTGTTGATGCCGGCGGATTAACGAGTAATCCTCTTTTACAAATTAAGTTAGATGACCTAGCAGTAACTAGCCCAGCGGCATAAGGTTTTAGGCATGAGAAAAATAACAACAGCAACGCTCGCCCTATGTATGGCAACCCTAATGGGGTGTTCTTCAAGTGATGACGAAGAAGAACTGGTACTTCCAGAAATAGCCAATCAATTTGAAACTGATGTGGTATGGCAAGAATCTATTGGTAACGGTGTAGAGCATTACTTTTCACGCCTATCACCTGCTGTTTATAAAGAGACAGTGTATGTTGCTAGCCGTGAAGGCCAAGTAGAAGCCTTATCACTTGCCAATGGCGATACCCAATGGGAAACCGACGTTCGTCAAGATTTATCGTTTTGGCCTTGGAGCGATAACGATAGTGCAAAATTATCAGGCGGAATATTACAAGCTTATGGTAAAATCTATTTAGGCTCTGAACATGGTTATGTAATTGCACTTGACCGTGAGACTGGTAAAGAAGTTTGGCGTAAAAAAGTACCTGGCGAATCACTCTCTAAACCCGCTGCAGGCGATGGCTTAATCTTTGTTAATTTAGCCTCAGGTAAGTTACTTGCGCTTCACCCAGATACTGGTGAAGAACGCTGGAGCTTTGAGCAAGAAGTGCCACCGCTGACTTTACGCGGTCAAAGTTCACCTACTGTGGCTAACGGTGGTGTGTTACTAGGCCTAGAAACAGGTAAGTTAAGTGTTTTAATTTCTGAGAGTGGCTACTCGGCATGGAGTGCAGAAATTGCAGTGCCAAAAGGCGCATCAGAGTTTGAGCGTTTAGTTGATGTAGATACGCAGCCGATCATTAGCGGTCCATTTGCTTATGCTATTGCATACAATGGTAACTTATCAGCAGTAGATATTCGTTCAGGTAATGTTGTATGGAAACGTGAATACAGCAGCTACCGTGAAATTAGCATGGATTTGCAAACAATTTACGTTGTTGATAGTAACGGCGTTGTTTATGCACTTGATAAAGATTCAGGCATTGAACGTTGGAGCCAACCCGCTCTACGTGGCTGGTACTTAACAGGTCCAGCGGTTGCCGGTAATTATTTAGCGTTAGGTGACCAAGAAGGCAATTTGCATTGGTTAAATAAAGACACTGGCGAGCTAGTATCTCGTGAAGACTTTGACAGCTCAGGTTTTTTTGTTGAGCCCGTTGTCGCTGACGATAAATTAATTTTATACACCCGCGATGGTGAAGTTAGCGCGGTAAAAATACCGAACTAACTGTCTACTATTAGTGTAAGGCACTAATAGTTAATTATTTTTTGTAAGGCTTCGCACTGCGAAGCCTTTTGTTGTTTTTTAAAGAGGTAGTTTATGCTTCCCGTGATCGCTCTTGTAGGGCGACCCAATGTGGGCAAATCCACATTATTTAACCGTTTAACACGTACTCGTGATGCACTCGTTGCCGACTTTCCTGGCTTAACGCGTGATAGAAAATATGGCCAAGCAAATTACGATGGCTTTGAATTTATCGTGGTAGATACGGGCGGTATTGATGGTTCAGAAGAAGGTATCGAAACCGAAATGGCTGATCAGTCATTACTAGCCATTGAAGAAGCGGATATTGTTTTATTTTTAGTTGATGCTCGCGTAGGTATGACAGTGGCTGACCAAGCTATTGCTAACCACTTACGTAAGCAAGAAAAAAAGTGTTTTGTTGTTGCCAATAAAACAGACGGCATTGATGCCGACTCAAACTGTGCTGAGTTTTATCAACTTTCACTTGGTGAAGTTCATCATATCGCTGCCGCACATGGCCGTGGTATTACTTTACTGCTTGAGCAAACTCTTCAGCCTGTTATTGCTGAACTTGCCGCTCTTGATGAAGATGTAGCCGATGACGATGAAGAACTTATCGACTTATATCAAGAAGGTGAAGAAGATGACACCGATCACCAAGCGTTTGCCGATAAGCCGGTAAAGCTGGCAATTATTGGTCGTCCAAATGTTGGTAAGTCAACCCTTACTAACCGCATACTAGGTGAAGACCGGGTTATTGTATACGATATGCCAGGTACAACCCGCGACTCAATTTACATTCCGATGACCCGTAACGACAAAGAATATATTCTTATCGATACCGCTGGTGTGCGTAAACGTAAAAAAGTAAGTGACGTGGTTGAGAAATTCTCAGTCATTAAAACGCTACAAGCAATCGAAGATTGTAACGTCGTGTTACTAGTGGTTGATGCCCGCGATGGTATCTCTGATCAAGACTTAAGCCTGTTAGGTTTTGCCCTTAACTCAGGACGCTCATTGGTTATTGCCGTGAACAAGTGGGATGGCCTAGATAACTACGTTAAAGACCGTATTAAGACTGAGCTTGATCGTCGTTTAGGCTTTATTGATTTTGCCCGCCTACACTTTATCTCTGCTCTGCATGGTACCGGTGTTGGCCATTTATTTGAATCAGTTGACGAAGCATATGAGTCGGCAACTAAGCGAATTAGTACTGCTATGCTACGTCGTATTATGGACATGGCACAGGCCGACCACCAGCCGCCACTTGTTCGTGGACGTCGTGTTAAGCTTAAGTATGCGCATGCTGGGGGCTACAACCCGCCACGTATTGTTATTCATGGTAACCAAGTACATGACCTACCTGATAGCTACAAACGCTACTTAATGAACTACTACCGTAAAGCACTTAAAATTATGGGTACGCCAATCAAAATTGAATTTAGAGAAGGCGATAACCCATTTGCAGGGCGTACTAATAAAGTAACCCTGTCGCAAAAACGTAAAATTCGCGCGTTTAGTAAAGAAAACCGCAATAAATCATAACAGCTTTAATTGAGTCAGTTTCATAAAATGGCGTACTTTATAGTACGCCATTTTTTTATGATTCAAAATTAAGTCATGTTAATTACGCTAATTCGCTTAATTACGTGAGCTATTTTGAGGTAAGAAAACCATCTCGATAACATGGCACGATTTTCTTATTTAAGCTGAACTTTGGTTGAGATAGGTTTATTATCCACAGTCCAGATTATTTAATTTTTCTCGGCATTTGCTCCTGCATCCATGCCGTCGCAGATAAAAACTCTTAACGCGGTTAGCATCTGATTTTATCCAGTAAATTAATTAAGTATTATTGCAGACAAGTACGCTTATAATCCTTCATATTCAGCTTCCCTTGGCTTTAAAATATGTTCTTGGCAAGTCATTTTGTTCCAACAATCCGTTTCAGGTACACCGTAATACCAGGCTCTAAAAATCGGTTGATACTTTTCAATCACCCGTTGTTGCATACGTTTTGAAAAATGGGGTAAGTACATAGTTTTGATCACCGTAATGTGCCTTTTAATCGTCTTTCCTAAATTAAAGCGCTCTTGCCAAAGCTGCATTTTTCCATTGAAATGCTCATTACTATCTGGTGCCGCGTTCTGCATCATCACTTTGCCTTGCTCGGCCCACCCAGCTACTTTATTCATTTGTTCAGCAAACGGCTTAACGGTAAACGTGATATGTATGGGGTCATCAGCATCGGTGGGCCCAAAGCCTCGCGTAAATACATTGTAGTGATAATTAGGATGGGTAACCTTAAAAAGAATTGTTGCATAGGCATTGGGTTGTAATAAATCCACACGATCCCGTGGGAAGGTAATTGGCTTATTAGCATAGGCAGTTTTAAAGTATCTATAACCTGAGTCTATGCCACAACTACTATGACCACATGACTCTGTGTACACAGACTCTATCAAAAAAGGAAATTCTGGCACTGAGCCATCCTCTGTTTCAATCGTCACAACAATGGGCCCACGATAACCATGCGCTTTATCGAATACCGTAGTGCAACTTGTTGTCAAAAAGCATGCCAGTAGCACACAGTAAAATTGCAGTGCGGTTTTACGCTTATTGTCCTTCATACTCAGCCTTCCTTGGTTTTAAAATTTGTTCTTGCAAGTCATACTTTAATTGGCAACACTTGCGAATTAAAAATTAACGTAGCGAACGAGACTAATTTATTACTCAAAGTTGAGTACTGCCAATTGCACCAGCCGTTCAACAGTAGTGCCTTGAACATTTTTAGGCGCTTTGGGGTAATATTTTGATTTTGGCGGCTTAATAGTTATAAACCCATGATTGGTGGCCATTTCATGGGCTAGCAGTTTTCGTTCTTTGGGTGTTAAATGGTTTTCGTGTATTTTGCTTAATTCGCCACTATCAAGCCATATTCCCGCACAGCTTGGGCATTCATCTATTTCAACTGCTTTTAGCGGTGAAAAATACCTACGCATCATCACTATGCTTGGGCATTTAGGGCAATTTACTCGCATTGCGACTTCACCCTCACCTTCGGCATAATTACTTAAATACTTAAGTAAAACCTGACCATGTTTTAACTCTGGCGAGCTAAATTTAAAAATTTGGCTGTTATCAAAAAAAACGCCTCCTAACGACGATGTATAAACAGTGATACCGCCAACTAATATAGACTCCAATGGTGTATTCGTACGAGGGCACAACATTTTCAAAATCCTTTTTATTTTAATACCTAAAGTTAAATAGTTATTCTAACGCTTTGTGTATCAGGCCGATTAATGGTGGTAGCAATGTAGTGTGACCTGCCAATACAAACTCATGTGCATCATCTGACATTTTTTTCACGTACAGCAAGTAATCCAAATCCATTTCTCTTCATCATAATCGGATTTCGAACCTGCAAAGCTAAGCATGAAATGCTCAATAAATATTTGGGTGTTGGCTATTCGCCTTATCAGTTAGCAAAATACGTTATTAAATATCGCTACTCCAATATGTTTTATTTTAAACACCTGTAAAACAATAAGCTAGACTGCTGTTAAAAACCAACGCATTAATTGAGTGAACTTGTTATTATCGTAAAATAGGCACGCGCATGAATAACAATTAAAACTCTAAAAAGTGAAATTCAACATGTTTAAAAAAACAATTTTAGCTATTTGTTTAGCAGCCACCTCGCTGCCAAGCTTAGCCGACAGTAGCAGCGACTTAACAACCATTATTGATAACCATTGGGAAAATGCGAAAGCAGAAAAAATATTTTTTAGAACCGATCCAGACGGTTGGAAACCAAACGGCACATTGCCAAATTGGAGTGAGCAAGCCATTGCTAAGCGCCAAGCTTATAACAACAGCGTATTAAAAAGCTTAGCCAGCATTGACCCAAAAACACTCAACAACGAGCAGCTAATGAACTACCGCTTATTCAAATATGAGCGCGAAACCGAGCAACAAAGCTATCTTTATCAAGATAAGTATTTTCCGGTTAATTTTTTAAGTGGCTGGCATACTTACTTTGCAGAAGCGCCGGCTAACATGGCTTTTTTAACAGCTGATGATTACAATGCATTTTTAATCAGCCTTGGTGATTACCCGCGCTTTAATCAGCAAAATATTAATTTAATGAAACAAGGTATAAAAACAGGGTTTACTCATTATTGTAAAACCTTTGAAAATTACAGCCAAAGCATTAGCGCTCATATAGTTAAACAACCTGAGAATAGCGCCTTATATGAGCCATTTACCCGCATTCCTAATACATTTACTGCAGCGCAAAAAGAAACTTACCAAAATAAAGCTAAAACATTAATTGCCTCAAAAGTTGTGCCTGCTTACGAGCACTTTTACGACTTTTTTGAAAACGAATATATGCCGCACTGTAGATCGCAGCCGAGTATTGCAAGTATTAAAGGTGGCCTTGATTATTACAAGTACACGGTTAATTACTACACCACCACTAACGCTACACCTAAACAAATTCATGAACTTGGTCTAAAAGAAGTGGCGCGCATTAAAGCACAAATGCAAGCCATTATTGATAACGTTGGTTTTGAAGGCAGCTACAGCGACTTTTTAAAATTTTTAGCAACCGATGAGCAATTTTACGCAAAAGACGCCCAAGACTTGCTAGAAAAAACCGCTTTTATAACGCAAAAAATGTATGGCAAACTCCCCACTTACTTTGGCCATTTACCGCGTAACACCTTTACTATAAAAGGCTCAGCGAGTCGTGGGGCGTTTTATATGCCACCTGCTGATAACCGCTCGCCTGGTACTTACTTTTTAGCCTCAACTCCAAAACTGCAGCCTTTATATAATTTAGAAGCACTTAGCCTACACGAAGCCATACCTGGGCATCATTTACAGAACGCCATTGCGATGGAGTTAGACGTTCCTGAGTTTAGACGCACACTGAGTCACTCGGCATTTGGCGAGGGCTGGGCACTTTATACAGAGCGTTTAGGTAAAGAAGCGGGCTTTTACCAAAGCCCATACAGCGATTTTGGCCGTTTAGGCTACGAAATGTGGCGCGCAGTGCGCTTAGTGGTTGATACCGGCATTCATGCCTTTGGCTGGAGCCGCCAAAAGGCGATTGATTATTTGGCTGATCATACCGCCTTGCCACAAAGCGCCGTGGAAGATCAAATAGACCGCTATATTTCATGGCCAGGCCAAGCGCTCTCATACAAAATGGGCGAAATTAAAATACGCGAACTGCGTGCAAAAGCCGAAAAAGAACTAGGCGCACAATTTGATATACGCAGCTTTCACGACACCGTTATTGGTCAAGGTTCACTTCCTATGGCGGTACTTGAAGATGTAATTAACGACTGGATAGCACAGCAAAAATTAGCTATCTAAGACACAACGGAAACGAGTAAGAGGCGGTATTGTTATCGCCTCTTTTTAAAGCTCTATTAAACACCTCAAAACTAATCCCTGCTCGCTTTTGCTTCGTAAAATAAATGATTTTAAAAACCAGAGCATAAGTATGAAAAAACGTATTCTGTATTGGCTGCAAAATGATTTGCGCATTGACGACAACCCCATACTCAATGATTTATCACAACAACAATGTGAGTTGGACCTGGTCTTTGTGATTAACCCTGCTTGGTTTAAAAGCAATAACTATCAACAAAAACCCTATGGTGTCCACAAACAACGCTTTTTAATGCAAAGCCTTTATCAGCTTCAGGAGTTTGTTTTAGAGCTTGGCCAAACTTTACATATTTTAGAAGGCGATCCGGTAAAGGTATTAACACAGCGTATTAATGAGCTTAGCATTGACGAAGTTGTATATAGCCAGCAAATAGGTGTATATGAACAGCGCCAAATGAGTGCTCTTAAGTCAAAATGCACTACTGTGGTATTTAAATCTGTGATGCAAGATACCTTATATCAACAACAGCAACTGCCCTTTGAACTAGCTAATTTACCAACCGGCTTTACACCTTTTAGAAAAAAAATTGAAGCGGCAGAAATTAGTTTAACCACACATACATTTTCAGCAGCAAGATTGCCTCCACCTATTATACTTTGCGCAAAACAACCGATAGAAAAGCCAGCAACAGGGAATACACAATTACTTGGTGGGCATCAGGCTGCGCTTGAGCACTGCCTCAACTATTTTTCATCCCCACTACCGAGTAGCTATAAAATCACTCGTAATGAGCTGGATGGCTTTGATAACTCTACAAAATTTAGTAGCTGGCTGGCTTTTGGCTGTATTAGTGCCAAGCAAATTTTTTGTGCAGTAGATGCTTATGAAGCGCAGTATGGAGCGAACGAGTCAACTTACTGGATCAAGTTTGAATTGCTCTGGCGTGAGTATTTCAAGTGGCATGCAATTAATGTTAAGCATCAGTTATTTACCTTTAAAGGTAAGAAACAAAGCTCGCCACTTACCACGTTTAGCCCGAATCGTTTTGCTAAATGGTGCCAAGGCAGTACACCTTACCCGTTAGTTAATGCCATTATGAAAGAGCTAAATGCAACAGGCTTTATTAGCAATCGCTCAAGACAAATCGTTGCTAGTTGTTTAGTAAACGAACTACAACTAGACTGGCGCTATGGTGCGGCTTACTTTGAGCAACAGTTAATCGATTACGATGTGGCGTCGAATTGGGGTAATTGGCAATATATTGCTGGAGTTGGGGTCGATCCGCGCGGCGGACGTCACTTTAATTTGCAAAAACAAACCCAGCAATATGATCCGCACGGTGAATACATTGCTAAGTGGCAAGGAAATGAGCACTGCGATACACAATTAGATGACTTAGACGCCGCTGATTGGCCAGTGTAATAACATAACCTCAAACATAATACTGGCTAGCTGACTCTCGTTATAAGCCCAAGGTTAAATCTTGGGCGAGAGTGCCGCTGGGTTTTTCTACTACGCGGTTAACTTCAACCCCGTTATGCTTAATAATAAAAGTGGGGGTATATTGTAAGTCATGCGCCAGGGCAATACCTGCCTCATCACGTTTGTCATAACCGACTGTAACAAAGGTTATTTTCGAAAGTTTAACCTTAGACCCATCGAGTAACTTTATTAATCGGGGGACTTCACGGGCACTGTCATGACACCACGTACCTAAAAGCACTAGCACCTCTTTACCTGCTAATTTTTGCATCAATACAACGTCTTGCGGTGTGGGCGAAAATGTTTGGTATTGCTTAGCAAATTTATCGTGCTCGCTTAATAAACGCTTAGCAGTCATAGCGTCCGAGTGTGGTTTGAGCGTTGCATTCACTGCCAGTGGTAAACTCAACATTAAAAGTAAAATTAATTGTTTAAACATATCTTATACTTAAATAGTGTTTTAGTTACTATACCCACAATCGAGCTTAAGTAAATAAAAGTTACTTGCTTTTATCCATAAAATCATCCACTTGTGATAAAACGGCTAAGTACTCACGTTTGGCTTCTTTGTTTTGTTCTAATTTATCTAAGTCACCGATTAACGTTACTAATTGCGTATGTGAATAACTCGACGTTGTTTTAAACTCGTTCGACGCCCCCACACCACTGAGTCGTTTTCTTTCATCCATACTATGACTATCTTCATTTTTCTCGAGCCAAATATCATTAATAAGACGAATATTACTCTCACTGGTGGTGGTTTCTTTCAATTCTTTTTTTAGCTCGTATTGAGATATTTCGGGATTAAACTGATAAACTTTTTTATCTACATCCACCTCATGAGCCTGATCAAGGGCAACCAATTCGTTATTTTTTACAGCGGTACCAATAGTGTAATTTTCTTGTTTGTCATAATAATCAGGAGGGATGTCAGAGCGGTTACCTTCTTCATAATTAAAACGCGTGCTCGCCGTTTTATCTTGAGTAACCCCAGTTAACCCTGCTGATTTTTGGTGTTCTGTATTTTGACTCAGCTTTGTGGTGCTTGTTGCTATGTAATCCCCCTGATCCATTGCAAAAGAGAATTTTGCATCAAAATCAGCTAACTTAGAAATACCATCGCCTAAGGAGTTTTTATTACTACTTCCTAGTCCCTGGTAGCGTGGATCTTTGGTGATCATGTTGTCAACTAAATTAGCGACAAGCTCGCGTCCATTAGTAAACTGCTTTGTAGCAACCGACTCAATTTCACTGTAGCGCTCAGCGGCTGATGACATACTACTAAACGCACTTTTAAATACAGCCAACCCTTGTTTCATTACTTCGTCACTTTTTTGGCCAAACGCCGAACGTGTACTTTTCTCAGAGCTATTGAGCTGGCTATCTTCTAAGCTTTTATCGAGCGCTTTTATGTATTGTTGCATTTGGCTTTTGTCTTGAGCGCCAATGGTTGACATATCAAGCGAAAAATCAATATTGTTTTGTCCGTTTACCGATTCAAACTCCAGTATTTGCTGCTCAGAATCCTCATCAAGGGTATAACTTAAATTAAGCTCATTATCTATTCCAAGGAGCGCTCCATCAGCATCGCCAGTATTTCCCTCTGACGTTGAAAAGTACAAATCAAAACCCGAAAGTTCTTTGTTATCAAAATTGCTTAGAAAGCTTAAATCTAAATCAGCTTGGTTTGCGGGTACGTAACGACTGTAAGCGCTTTGTTTAGCCTTAAAAAATTCATCCGCCATTTCACCAACACCAGAAAGTACTTGCGTTAATGCTTGGTGTTCAGTCTCAGATAAGTCGCCATCTACTTCATAACTTATGCTAAATTCGTCAGTGGTTTCGCCTGTTTCCTCATCATAACCTTGCGCAGAATGAAAGGCGATATTGATAACATCACCTTCTTTGGTTTTTACCGAAAGCTCAAACCCATAGTTATCATCGTCTTCAAATCGCTCGCGATTAAAGCTTTCCATGAAAGGATTAAGTGAGCGTTCAACACGCTGTTGGCTAGATGCTAAAAATGTTTTTTGATTAAATCCCAGTTGCCCCAAGTTTGATAAAATATCGCTAGTGTTGGCATAAGCACCTTGGATATTTTTTACCGAAGAATTTAAGCGCTCAATTAACTGATCGCTACGTTCGTTTTTTAATAAGCCCTCTTGCTGAGAGCTTATTACCGTACGTAGTGCAACCTCTTCACTAGAAAGCTTATAATTTGAGCCACTGGGTGCGCTGGAAATCGTGAGTAACGAGGATAATTGCTGATTAAGTATTTCATCGACTTGTTGGTCACTAAACTGACTAAGCATTTCATCAGTGATTGTTGCCGAACTTGGTGCTAAGTGAGCACGCGATTGCAAACCTGTGGGCATACTGGTTTGGTTTGAATTATTGACCGATTGGGCAAGCAACGCATTTAAGTTAGCATAATTGCCTTGTAGTTTATTAACCATGATTATCCTTAATCTGCAGTACAATATAAATACGGTATCGGCCAACGAATTAAAAGCTTTAATTATTTTTTTATTATTTAAAAATAAAGTATTTACGCAAAAAACATACTTTAAAAGTAATTAGCAGGTTTTGGCAAGCAGCGACTTTAATATGTCTGGTACAAACTTGCGCTGCGCGGTAATGGCATAGAAGTGCTCAAACGCATCGGGTAAACGCTGATATTCAACTAGTAGGCCTTGTTCTATTTCATCCTTTACTACAACTGATGGCAATACCGATAACGCACCACTATCACGGGCAAGTAATCGCAGCATAGCCATATCATCAGCCTCTGCTTTTATTTTTGGCTGATACTGCCAACGAGCACACAAAGCATTAAATGAGTCTCTAATAGCAGAAGTTTTAGCGGGTAACACCCACTGTGCATCCGTGTAACCTGTTGGAAATTGGCCACGTATTTTTTTATCGGCTGGACCCACTATAGCTAATGGCTGACGAGATACCAACTGACTTTGCCAAAGCTGATCGTAGTGCTCAAGTCCGATGGGTTTATTAGTTAAAACTAAATCCAGTTCGTGTTCTGCCAAGCCATTTAACAGCCCATCCATACGCCCTGCAGTCAGCGAAAAGCGAACTTCGTTATTGCTCATTAAGGGATTAATAAACTCTTCGATAAAGTTACGAGAGAGCGTATTGAGCACTCCGATTGATAAATGCTGGGTTTGCGAAATCACCCCTTTATGAATAAAAGAAGACAGTTCCTCCCCTTTGGTGAATATATCGTTGGCGTACATTTGCACCCGCTTTCCCATATCGGTTAATGCGAGTGTGCGGCCTTTACGTTCAAATAACTCAATATTAATGGTGTGTTCTAATTGTTTTATTTGCGTAGAGAGCGCTGACTGCGACAAATGCAGCTCTTTCGCCGCTTGGGTTAAGTTACCAATGCGAGCAACCGACCAAAAATAATATAAATGATGATAATTTAAACGGCTCATTATTGTTCTCTTTTATAGAACGTTTACATGCATTATATCTATTTTTATTTAGTTATCTAGTTTGCCATACTTTGCTCACTAAATAAGGAGCACTGAATGAGTGAGTATATTATTTCGTTGTTACTGCTAATAATGCCTTTAAGCACATTTATAGCAGCCTGGTTAATTGGCCAACGATCGCGCGCTTCAAATGGTCATGTACTGTTTAAAGTAATGCTGTTTAATAGCCTTGCATTTATAACAGCTATTACGCTTCATCAAATTTATGCTTTTGATTTACTCAGTTTCTTATCGCTGACCATGACCCGAATTATTATGCTGGGGCTTATATTATTTATCACGCTGATATTGATTCGCTTTTGTAGGCACTATATGCAAGGTGAGCCACGCGTAAACTACTTTTGGCGATGGCTATTACTAACCATCACAGCCGTATTAGTTGTGGTTATGAGCAACCACTTAGCGCTATTTTGGCTAGGTTGGGTGGCGATAAGTTTAGCACTACATAAACTTTTAATGTTTTACCCTGAGCGCCCACGAGCGGTGCTTGCCGCCCATAAAAAATTTATTGTGGCACGTGTTGCCGAATCCTTATTACTAATTGCATTTGGTATTTTGTGGTTCACTCACAATAGCCTGTACATAAGTGATATAACCGCCTTTTATCACACCACCACACAACCACTGTCTTTTGCAGAGCAAGTTGCCGCTTTTTTAATTGCCTGTGCAGCCTTAATAAAATGTGCTCAACTTCCAATACACGGTTGGCTAATTAAAGTGGTTGAAGTACCGACACCGGTGAGCGCGTTATTACATGCGGGAGTCATTAATTTAGGTGGCTTTTTATTAATTTTATTTGCTCCTTTGTTTATTCAAACTAGCGCAGCCCAATGGTTAATTTTAATTGTTGCAGGTTTAACTACGGTGATCAGCGCATTAATAATGACCACTCGAATAAGCGTTAAAGTTCGGCTTGCCTGGTCTACCAGTGCGCAAATGGGGTTAATGCTGGTTGAGTGTGCGCTGGGGTTATTTGAGCTGGCTTTACTTCACCTTGTTACCCATTCGACTTATAAAGCTTTCGCATTTTTAAACTCAGGTAACGGCGTAAATGAAGATCTGATCCGTCGCCATATGCCAAAACAATCACCCGTATGCTTTGACTGGTTAGCCGGTGCGCTTATTTCAATAATAATCGTTGGTGCAGCATGGTTTATCAGCTCTTATCAGGGAGCGGTAAGTATTTGGTTGCTTTTAGCATCAGCGTTAACCATTTTGCTTGCAAATCAGCATGGTACAGCTACGGCTAAAACACGCAGTAAAAAACTGTTAATTGCACTATTAGTGGTCTTTAGCTATGTAGCGGCTAAAAATATCTTTGCGTTTGCACTTCCCCTTGAGCAGTGGCGCGAACCTGCATTTAGCCTAGCCGACAGTTGGGTAATAGCCCTTATTTTAACCTTAATGATAGCAAGCTACTATTTGCGCTATCAATCTTGGCGACCTCAGGTTAAATCATTATCTACTTTATTATTTGCAGGCTTGTATTTAGATGAGTGGTTTACACGATTAACACTAAAAATATGGCCGATAAATTTGCCTAATAATGGCCACACTGATTTAAAAAATCATGCCGCTGGGATCACTATTGAGGAATCAAAATGAGCACTCTAACGCCTTCAGATAATAGAGCACTCTCGCTAAGCGACAGTCAAAATAGCCTACTTGATAAAGTATGCCGTTACATAGCACCAAACTGGCCGTTAGATCAGATGATTGCAGTTAACCCATTTTGGGAAATGCGCCATATACCAATTGAAGATGTAAGCGCACGACTGGATACCTTATGTAATGCCAACATGCTAATGCCTAAAGATTTTTATCTGCAAAAATATAACACCGGCATGATTACCGACAAACACTTAGCCGATGCCGCAACGCTACTTAATAGTGACTTTAATAAAGAGCAACTATTACAAGCGCTTAAGATTGATGTGCCATTAGTGGACTGGCACAACATTGCTGATTTACTCGACCAGCAACGTAATAAGCATAAAATGGCTTGGCATGATGAAATTACTCATCAGTTAAGTCAGTTTTGTGCTGCGCATTATCAACAACTCGGTCCTATGCTGCATCGTAATGATACTCAAGCCCCATCTGAATTATATCGCCATTGGCTAACTGTTATTCAAGCAGATAAAGGCATTAGCATTGTTATGGATGAGCGGCATTTAAATGGCTACTTTAAGCAATTACCTACATGCGCAGATGAACTGATTGCACTGACCCTTAAAACGATTAATATAAACAATGATTCGTTAGAGTTATACGCTCACTCATTGCTTTTAGATATTAACGGTTGGGCATCTTGGCTTGCGTATTTGCGCTTTCAAGGTCAGCTTTACGACACGCCAACAGATGAGATGAAGCAACTTCTGGCCATGCGCATGGCATGGGACTTAGTGATTTGGCAGTACCTAGCCAATCACGATAGTGCTACATTTAAACAACTACAAAGTCAGTGGCAACAAGAAAAAGCGCTTGTCGTTGAGCGCCTACATGCACATAAACTAGCACAAAAACCATTATGGGTGTGGGCAAAAGCGCTAGAACTAAGTTTTCAATATCCACTTAATGATGCGCTGCAAACCGCGACTAAAGCCCCCGTGAAAAACGCTCAATTACAAGCGGTGTTTTGTATTGATGTTCGCTCGGAAGTGATTCGCCGTGCGCTAGAGTCTCAAAGTCAACATATTGAAACTTTTGGCTTTGCCGGTTTTTTTGGTTTACCTCTGGAATATCAAGAAAATGGCAGTGCTATTACTCGCCCACAGCTCCCTGGGCTACTTAAACCGGCTATACATGCCACGCAAACTCACAAAGACGCGACACTTGAAGCATCACGCCAAAATAGTGCCACATGGCAAAGCTGGTCAAAATCGGCCCCTTCATCGTTTTCTGTGGTTGAGTCATCAGGTTGGCTATACGCATTTAAACTAATAAAGAATACCTTTTTATCTAAAGGCGATGCTAAAAAGTGCACCCCAACTGACTGGCAATTAACACAAAACCAGCAGCAACTGACCCTAAAAGACAAAACCGATTTAGCCCAAAAAGTGCTTACTACTTTAGGTATAAAAGCGTTGGCACCACAGGTGATGTTAGTGGGTCATGCTAGCCATACAACCAATAACTTACACAGTGCTGGCCTAGATTGCGGCGCCTGTGGCGGGCAAAGTGGTGAAGTGAATGTGCGAGTGCTCGCAAGCCTACTTAACGATATTCAAGTACGTCAAGCGCTTAAAACTCGGGGACTCACACTGTCAGAAAACACCCAGTTTATTGCAGCCATTCATAATACAACCACAGATGTGATCACCACCTATGATGCTCAACTGGATGATAATCTAAAAAAATGGCTCAGTGTGACAACACAAACAGCTCAGCGCGAACGCTTAGTTAATATAGAGCCAAAGCTGATTGATAAATCAGCGGATGAAATTAATCACGCTTATCATCAACGCGCCCGCGATTGGTCGCAGGTGCGGCCTGAATGGGGACTTGCAAATAATGCCGCCTTTATTGTCGCGCCGCGCTCATGGACGCGAAGTATTAACTTACAGGGGCGCTGTTTTTTACACGATTATGATTGGGAAAGCGATGGCGACTTTGCGATATTAGAGCTTATTATGACCGCGCCTATGATAGTCACCCATTGGATCAATAGCCAATATAATGCCTCAGTTAACGACAATCACAAATACGGCAGTGGTAATAAAATACTTCATAATGCGGTGGGCGGTAACATAGGCTTATTTGAAGGTAATGGCGGCGACCTGCGCATAGGCTTGGCCATACAATCGCTACACAATGGCGATAAATGGATGCACGAACCTATTCGCCTTAATGTATATATTGCTGCGCCACAATCAGCAATCGCAGCAATTTATAACAAGCATACGATGGTGAAGGAACTAATTGATAACCACTGGCTAACACTCATTCGTTGGGGCGATGACAACACCTTAGAGCGCTTTGAAAACGGGTACTTCACTACAGTTGCCCCCTCCACAGAGCGAGCATGATCAATGTTAAACGCCGTCATTGCCACTAAACATAAAAAAGCACCTCTGATCGCCCCTGCATTAAAGCCACTTGGCTATAATGTGGTAACAACCAGTCTATTTGATACCGATACGCTTGGGATGTTTACTAATGAAGTGCAGCGTGATTGCAGTGCCCAAACAGCGGCACTAATAAAAGCTCAACAAGCGTGTGAACTCACTGGCGAGCAATGTGGGCTTGGTAGTGAAGGCAGCTTTGGAGGTGGCCCATACCCTGGGTTAATGAACTGGGATGAAGAAGTAATTTGTTTTTACGATAAACACACAGACATCGCTATTTATGGACATGCAGGCGGGCCATTTTCACCCAGCAGCTTAACCATTAACAGCGAGACTAATGTTGAATCAATCACGGTCGCATGCCAGCGCTTTAAAGAGCAGCACTGGATACTTGATGACACTCAAACACTTTTTAAAGGGCTAAGCTTTGAAGGCTTGGTTGCTTTATTTAAAGAAAAAGTGCCCAAAGCCGGCATAATCACGCCTGATTTAAGAGCTATGTATAGTGGGCAACGCCAAGCTATTATTCGCCTCGCTGCCGAGGACTTAGCAAGGCGGTTGGCATCAAAATGTCCACAATGCCAGTGTGCTAACTTTGTTGCCAAACAACTCACTAAAGGCTTACCCTGTGAACTGTGTAACATGCCCACACAACAAGTAAAATCAACAACCTCTTTGTGTGATAGCTGCGGCTATAACCATATTGAAGCGAATGAAAAACACGTTGCCGATGCAACATATTGCCAGTTTTGTAATCCTTAAGAGTTATTATGACATCAATACAACCGACTCAATTATTAAATACTGAAGAGCGTATTAACCAAGCCGTAGCACTATTAAAAGCCGGCGAATGCGTTGCCTTACCCACAGAAACCGTTTATGGCTTAGCCGCAGATGCGACTAATAGTGATGCTGTAGCGAAAATATTTACCGCGAAAGGACGTCCAACAAATCACCCGCTCATTGTGCATATTCCCAATCAGTCGCATGTGCACCACTGGGCAAAAAATGTAAATAAGGCGGCCATCACGCTTGCTGATGCATTTTGGCCCGGCCCACTCACCCTAATTTTAAATGCTAAAGATGATTTAAACAGTCCGGTAACAGGCGGCTTGCCCACCATTGGACTTCGCGTGCCTGCGCATCCTGAGTTTTTAGCGGTACTAAAACAATTAAATACTGGTCTTGCAGCTCCCTCTGCTAATCGATACAAGCAGTTGAGCCCAATCAACGCAGCTCATGTTATGCGCGATTTGAATGGTCGAATTAGTGCGGTATTACAAGGAGGTGAATGTAATGTAGGTATTGAATCGACCATTGTCGATGCCAGCTCAGAGCAGTTACGCATATTACGCCCAGGACCAATTTCAGCATCTGATATTTTGCAAAAAACTGGACTGCATGTCAGCACGCCACATTCACATAACGAAGTGGTACCGGGTAATGTAAAAGCGCATTATCAGCCTCATGCACCAGCCATGTTGGCTAATACTGAAGATTTCGCTAAAATTTTGAGTGAAAACTCTCAGAGTAAAAGTCACTATTTAATCTATTCTACTCAATTGCAACAGCAATTATTAGCGGGCGACATTCCATCAGAGCGTATTACTAAGCTCAGTAGTTGCCCTATTGAATACGCTAAAAATATGTATAAAGCACTGCATCTTATTGATGAGACGACCCCATTAACTATTTATATCGAAAAGCCGCCAATAAGCAGTGAGTGGGCTGCAGTGAATGATCGCCTTAGTCGCGCGGCTACTAGTTAGCTTGCAGGTATTCAATTACAGAGGTCGCGTTCACAGGTTTGTAAAAGTAATACCCCTGAAAACGTTTACAGCCAATATCCACTAACATATCAAATTGTGCCTGCTCTTCCACGCCTTCAGCGATAACACTTATGTTATGGCTGAAGGCAATGGCAATAATACTTTGCACCATGCTGATAGACTTAGGATCTATTAAAATATCATCTACAAAGCTTTTATCTATTTTAAGTTCATCTATGGGCAGGCGTCTTAATAAACTCAGTGATGAATAGCCTGTACCAAAATCATCCATCGAGAAACGTATTCCACGCGATTTTAAGCTCAGTATAGTTTCAATCACATGCTCAAGGTTATCCATAAACAGTGACTCTGTAATTTCTAAAATGATACTGTGCGGAGCAACATTGTGCGCCTCTATACTTTGCAATAATTTAGGAATAAAAGCACTGCTTTGAAATTGCATCACAGAAATGTTAATTGCTAGTTCAAGAGGCGTATCGCTATGTTGTTGCATCTTTGCAAATTCACTAATAGAGCGCGCTAAAACAAAGTCACCGATTTTAAAAATTAAATCACTTTGCTCCGCAATAGCAATAAACTCAGCAGGTGATACCATACCCAACTCGCTATCATGCCAACGAATTAGTGCTTCCATAGCATGAATTTTACCCTGCTCATTTACTTGGCACTGATAGGCCATAGAGAATGATTGCTCACTTAGCGCTACATTTAACCGCTCTTCTACTTTTAAACGGCGTAAATAAGCTTGTTTTATACCTGCATGGTAATGGCACAACCACTGTCCTGTATCTTTCGCCCATTGATTAGCCAAATGTGCGCTGCGCACTAGTTTACTTTTGGTTATGCCATGCTCTGGGTAGTTGGCCACACCAACACTCATATTTAAAGGACGTTCGGTATTTTTGGTTTCATATTGTTCAATAGAGGATGCTAATATTTTTTCAAAAGTGTGCCTATTTTGCTCATCCGATAAATGCGGCGTAATAATGCAAAACTCATTGCCACTGTTTCTAAAAACCAAATATGGAGCTGCGAATGTCGCTTGCAACATTGCGGCATAGGCTTTAATTGCCTTATCGCCATACTCCATACCAAAGCGATTATTCATCGAGCGTAAATTGGTAATGTTTATAATTGCCAAGCTAAACGATGTCCCTTTTTTTGCTTCAAAGCTATCACGCAGTGCTTTTCGATTAGGTAACTTAGTTAAATCATCATTACGAGAAAGGTAAAACAGTTCATCAATCCGTTTTTGCTCAGCACGAGCAATAAACCTAAAACCAAAATATAAGAGCGTACAAATCAGTAAATAAATGAAAGAATACCAACAGACCTTCCAATAAAATACACTTTTTATTGGCTGCATCGCTCTGTTTGAAAGTGTCCATAACTGATAGCGATTATCAAATTTTGCAGATGTGATATAAGGTTTGCCTTGAATATCAATAATAAGGCTAAATACTTCTTCAGAAGATTTAAGTGCTTGCTTTGTTTTACCCAGCTGTTTTACTAACTCAGCATCTAGAAGGCCAAAAAATTGCTTAGCTTGTGTACGTGTATAACTAGCAATATCAGCGCTTTTGTTTGAGCTATATTGAATGTAGCCATCTAACTCTCTAATAATTAATAAATAATCATCTTGAGTGCTGCTTAAAATATTTAAATATTTGTCACCATTTGAAATAGCCATTCCAGACGTCATCACTGCAATAACTTCTGCGTTTTCGTCTCTTAGTGCTTTTCGAATAGGAATTATCCACTCTTGGAGTGTTTCATTAAAATAAGTTCTACCTAATATCATTTTATTAGACTTTAAAGTACGAGCAAAGTTGTCACGTGTTCTTTCATTTTCTTTAAGGTTAACTATGGTAGAAGCATCTAAGTTTGAACTGAAATAGAGTATTTGACCATGCGTATTAAATAATCCAAAACCAGTTGAAACGAGGTTTTCTAACAAAATATTATTAAGGTTCTTTATGAGAGATGTATTTGTAGATGAGCTATTATTAGTAACAATATCTCTGCCAATTAGATCCAGCATAAGCTCTTTATTTCTGAGGGTGCTTTTAAGTGCTTGCGCAGAAAACTCCACACGATTTTGGGAGCTTGTGCGGTATTCTTTTTCGATATTTCGCCATTCATAAGCCAACAAAACGCTTAATAGGACTAGACCGCCTAATAGCAAAAAACAAAAGAGTTTCCATAAATTATTTTTTATTAGTGCCATCTAATTTCTCACAACCCGTTTGGTAGTGTGTTATGTATTTGGGTCCTTAACTGCACTTTATGGCTAGCTTGGCTTTTTTTCAAGCTATTTTGTTGCAAAATTGAAACAAACACAAAAAAACACCCATTATTTAACAATAAAAAACTGGCGCAATTAACAAAAAATTCAGTAAGAGTATTGTTTTTTATCACTGAGGTAAGACGTTAATCCATTCTTAAATTGTATATACGTTTATCGCAGTGGTTATTGAGCGGCTATTATAATTTATTCCGTAAATATAATACTGATTTAAAACAATACCTTTAGTTCAAAATTACAATTAAAACTAGCATTTGTATTAAGCGCTTTAGCTTAGTCATAATTATGCAACAATCATCAGCGATAATAGCTGCATTATTAGTCAATATAGTTTTATAAGCCCCCATGAGTGAATCCATGGTGCAATTAACCTTTGCACTACCGTCATTTGAAGATCCTATCTCTGCGGCACTGAGCCACAGCATGGAATTTGAAACGCTGTCACAGCAGGCCAATAGCCAGCATCAAATTGCTTTGCAATGCGTTTTGCCTGAGGCTGCCCATGAAGGTGATATTATTTCACTTAGCGCAACGTTGCCAAACGCACGTGAAGCTCAGTACTACACAGAAAAAAAGCTCAGCCAACTTGATTTAGAGCAAGGACGAGTCACGCTTAGGTTAAGTCAAATAGCGCACCGTCGTGGTTTTGTAATGCAAATGATTTTGCATGGTAAACACGGTACGTTAAAAAATAGCTTGCAATTTGATATGCACATTAACCAATTTGGTAATGGATATACTGTACCAATAAATACGATTACGCCGCCAAAGCCTCATCGCGTTCGTCAGTACCTTGCCAGTGTGGGAACAGCTTTAATCTCACTTTTTTAGCTCTTGTTATAAACTTTTCCATTAAGCTTTAATTAGTTAATCAGCAAAGCTCACTTTACCCATAGTAATATCTAAAATTCCACCCCTTTTATTTTTTGCACTTTGTCGCTGCCCTGCTAAACATTCGTTTGCCAAAATAGCAAACAGCACCGCCTCTTTGGCATCGGGGTGAACACCTAAATCATCAGTATTCTTAAACGCCTTAATATTTGGGCAGTGTATTAGTAATTGCTCCATCAATAATGGATTATGAATTCCTCCACCACTGGCATATACCACACAGTTTTGAACCCCTTCAGCACAGTCATTTAACGCCCTAGCAATCGTAGTCGCAGAAAGCGCATTTAATGTCGCCAACACATCTTCATGGCTTAAATCTTGGGTTGCGGTTTGGGCTTGGGCTGCGCGTAATAAGGCTAAATTAAACACCTCAGGCCCTGTTGTTTTTGGCAGTGGTAATTTAAAAAACGCATTATCGCTGAGCGCTTTTAGCAGTTTTGCATTCACCTTGCCTGCTTTGGCAAGCTTTGCGCCCTCATCATAATGCAGCCCTTTAAAATAAGACTGTACGTAGGCATCCATAATGGTGTTACCTGGGCCTATGTCGCTACTAAACACGCTGCTAGTATCACCGTTTTTAGGTAAAAACGTTAAGTTTGCAATGCCACCCATGTTTAATAAAATGCGGTTTTCATCAGGGCTGGCAAAAAATAAATAATCGCCATATACCGCTAAAGGTGCGCCTTCGCCCCCTGCGGCTATGTGCTTTTGCCTAAAATCGCCAACAGTGGTAATGCTTGTAGTAACTGCTATTTGGTCACTATCACCTATTTGCAAGGTGCCATGTTTAAAGTCATGATGGTTATGCTGCGACTGCGGACAGTGATAAATAGTTTGCCCGTGGCTTGCTATGGCATCAATACTCGCAGGGTCAATACCCCATGCAATTAAACACTGATTAACCATAGCACCATGGAGTTTTCCCACCCAAGGGTGTAACAAAGTCAGCACTTCTAAATCGCATTCGCGCTTGGCAAATACCTGCTTTATTTTAGTTTTATACTCGTCGCTGTATTCAACCGTAGTAAAATTTTTAACCTCTATTTGTGTATGTAAACCCGCACCGGTTATTTTACATAGCGCCACATCTAAACCATCTAAAGAGGTGCCACTCATTAAACCAATAATTAAACGACTGGGCTTTTTAGCGCTATTATAAAGGGCTTCGATATGAGGATGCATAGAGACTCTGTCTGGGTGTTTTTTACATTTTAAAAGAGTTTTAAGCAAAGTTATACCTGTATACACTTTAATTTTAATGAATTGTTTTTCATTGTTTAAGCGTTTAAAGCTTGCTAAGTTATTGGCTGATAATAACAAACTCATTTGTAGCATGATCACTTTACGAGCATTTAAACAACACGATACCTGCCAAATAGTCACCATTTTGAACGATCAACAAGTAGCTCGCTATTTGTCCTCTAAAATTCCATTTCCTTATACCCAAGCAGATGCAAACTGGTGGGTAAATGAGGGAGCAAAATTTGGCATCATTAAAGCCATTGAAGTTGATGGCCTGTGTGTTGGTTGTATTGGTGTTATTCCTGGTGAATTTGAGTATAGCCGCAGTGGCGAAATAGGTTATTGGCTTAGTCAGCAGTATTGGGGGCAAGGTATTATTACCCAAGCCATAGAGTTAATTACTAAAGAAGTGTTTGAAAGTACTAACTTAAACCGTATTCATGCGGCTGTATTTGCAGGTAATGTTGGCTCAATGAGCGCGTTGCTTAAAAATGGTTTTAATAACGAAGCTATTTTAAAGAAAGCAATTTATAAAAATGGTCACTATTTTGATAGCCATCTATTCAGTGTGCTAAAACAGAGTAATTGTTCTAATTAAATTCTTTCGACGGTTGAATTAACCACCTCTCGCCCAAAGCTCGTGTATCAAGGTACAAATCTTTTCTACCTATCCGCGCATTATTGTTGAGCAATGTATAGTTTTAAAGCTTAAACATTCGGTAGTAGGTGGTTTTTCACTTTATTTGGAGGTTTTTATGTCCACAACCAGTCGTCAATTTACTTTAGCATCACGTCCATATGGTGCTCCTACTAATGAAAATTTTGAACTTAAAAACGTAGAGTTACCATCATTAAAAGATGGTGAAGTATTGCTGCGTACTATTTATTTATCACTGGACCCCTACATGCGTGGTCGCATGAGCGATGCTAAATCGTATGCCGACCCTGTAGAAATTGGCGATGTAATGGTTGGTGCAACGGTTTGCCAAGTCGAATCATCTAAAAATGATAAGTTTAGCGAAGGCGAATGGGTATTAGCATATACAGGCTGGCAAACTTACGCTATCTCAAATGGCGAGGGCTTAATGTCATTAGGTAAAGAGCCAACTAATCCGTCTTATGCACTTGGTATTATGGGTATGCCTGGCTTTACCGCCTACATGGGCTTACTAGATATTGGCGCACCTAAAGCGGGTGAAACCGTTGTTGTTGCAGCAGCTACAGGCCCAGTAGGCGCAACGGTTGGTCAAATAGCTAAAATTAAAGGCTGTAAAGTAGTAGGCGTTGCCGGAGGCAGCGAAAAATGCGCTCATGCTGTTGAAACTCTTGGTTTTGATGCATGTATTGACCATAAAGCGGATGACTTTGCCGAGCAGTTAGAAAAAGCATGTGAGCAAGGCATTGATGTTTATTATGAAAATGTGGGCGGAAAAGTGTTTGATGCCGTATTACCTTTGCTTAATACCTCAGCACGCGTGCCTATCTGTGGTTTGGTATCGCAATATAATGCCACCAGCTTGCCTGAAGGTCCTGATAGATTAGGTATGCTAATGGGACAATTGTTAACTAAGCGTATTAAAATGCAGGGCTTTATCATTTTTGATGACTATGGCGATCGTTATGACGAATTTACACAAGACATGCAAAAGTGGCTGCAAGACGGAAAAGTTCAGTACCGCGAACATCTTGTAGATGGTTTTGAAAAAACCATCAGCGCATTTAACGACATGATCAGCGGGAAGAACTTTGGTAAAACCGTAGTAAAGATTAACAGCCCACTATAATAACATTCAGGCTGTGTTGTAATTCAACACAGCTCAATAAGGAAGAAAATGATTAAACTACACCACTTAAACAAGTCTCGTTCTAAACGTATTATTTGGTTATTAGAAGAGCTTGAGGTTGATTACGAAATTGTTGCTTATCAGCGCAATACTGAAACTTTTTTAGCCCCTGATGAGCTTAAAAGTGTGCATCCGCTGGGTAAATCGCCAGTTATAGAAGATGATGGCTTAGTGATCGCCGAGTCTGGTGCTATCACGGATTACCTGATCACTAAATATGGCAAAGGTAAGTTTGCACCAGTCACAGGTACTGCAGAATTTGTAGACTACCAACAATGGCTTCACTTTGCAGAAAGCTCTGCAATTTTACCATTATTGCTAAAAATGTTTGTCCAGAAAGATGGTGCTAAAACGCAATTTTTAGAGGGCTATGCAGATACTGAAACCGCTAAAGTAATTAGCTACTTTAACAGCCGCCTTGAAGGCAAACGTTATTTAGTGGGCGATACTCTCACTGGTGCCGATTTTATGATGTCGTTTATTGTTGAAATCGTTAAAAACGCTGGCCAACTAGGGCACTTTAAAAACCTAGTTAAATACGATGAGCAATTACAATCTCACGAAAAGTTTCATACTGCCAACGAGCTTGAAGCTAAATACGACTAATTTTATGTTCGCTTTGATTGTGGCTAACGCAATCAGAGCGACAATCTCGTTACTCAGGCCTGTCTAAATAAATTTGTTTAAACGCATTAAAATTCAATTCAAATAATTCAACCAACGTCGGATCGAAATGATTACCTGCGCTTTTAATTATCTCAGCTTTTGCTTCATCCATGCTCCAAGGCTCTTTATAACAACGACGACAACATAACGCATCAAACACATCTGCAATCGCAGTAATTCGGCCCTCTAAACTTATATCTTGCTGTTTTTTAGCGTGCGGATAACCCGCACCATCCCATCGTTCGTGATGATCAATCGCAATATTAGCCGCCATATCAATGACAGGATTTCCCGTACCTTTGAGTATTTCCCAGCCTTTGGTGGTGTGCTGTTTCATAATTTCCCATTCATCAGGGTCTAATTTAGCAGGTTTGTTTAAAATCAAGTCTGGAACGCCAACCTTTCCTACATCGTGCAACTGCGCTGCTAAACTAATTCTATCGCAGTATGATTGATTTTGATTATTTAGCTGCGCTAATAGTTTTGCATATAAACCAACCCTGATTACATGTGAGCCGGTTTCTTTGGAGCGTGACTCCATCGCTCCTCCCATCAGTGAAATAGCCAGTTGCTGGGTTTCTTCAATTGAATTAGCTAATAAGAGGCTTTCAAAGGTCAGTACTACATTACCCAAAAATAAATCTACTAGCTGTTGAGCTTCTTTTTTTACCGGCTGCAGCGACTGAAACGCTAAAATAGAATCGAGCCCTTTTTGGGAGTGATGAAAATAAACATAATGATCATCTGCTATAAAATTCTGCTTAGTTTGCTTTGCTCTTAAAAAATACTCTTGATGTTTTTGTGGAATACTGTCAATTCCGTTGCCCGTGAATAAATGTATGCCAGAAAGCTCTCCTTCAATCATTTGTAGTCTTTGATCTAGCTGGCAAATGCCAAATACTTTAGGCGCATCAATATAGAGATTTGCCTCGCTCATATTCAGCACTAACTTAAGCTCTTCCATAACAACAGAGGTAAACTCAACTAAATCACCAATTTGGGTAATAGTAGAAATTGCTTTTATTAGTCGCTTTAAATTATGGCGGTGGGTTTGTAACATGCAAATATCGCGATACGCTCGCAAAGAAGTATAAAAAATTAATTCAAGGTCATGGCTTTGCAGTTGGCTCTTTGCTTTATAGCCATCAATATCATAATCGCGGATAACACTGCGCTCTGGCGCAACCCCAGGCTGTCCGGTTCTTAAAATAATTCGGCTGTACACATTTTGTAAGTCTTGGCGTATGTAACGAGCAAGCTCTAAGCCTGCATGCTCTGTCTCCATAACAACATCGAGCAAAATTAAAGCATAGCGTTCTGAGCTTTGTAGTTTTTCTTTTGCTTGAGCTGCACTATAAACACTGTGCAGCTCGATAGGTCGTTGCTCAAATTCAAAGCGCTTCATTGCAAGTTGAGTTACTTGATGTACAGATTCATCATCATCAACCACTAAGATTTTCCATGATTCAACATGCTTGCTGTCGACCGCTTGTTTTACAACTTCATCATCTTGTAACCAATCCATAAACACACCCTGCTAATTATTGAGTTGATAGCGTTAAGGGGAATTGAATGAAAAAATAAACACCTGGTGTTTGTTTTTTCTTTACAAATATTTGCCCTTTCAAGCGGTGTACAACAAGGTTATACACAATATTCATGCCTAAACCGCTACCGCCACCCGCTCTATTTGTGGTGTAAAAGGGATCAAACACTCTTTTTCGAGCTTCTTCAGTCAAGCCGCATCCATCATCTTGATAATGAATTTGAACATATTCTGAGTATTCTATATGAACCGTGATTAGCCCTTTTCGATTGCCATTACCATAGCCGTGGACAATAGAATTCATGACTAAGTTTGTAAAAATTTGCGCTAAAGCCCCCGGATCAGAGTAGACCTCTGGTTCAAGCTCGGTTGCTGTAACCTTAATATCAATCTCTGTCGTTTTTACTGTATGATACAAGCTTCTGAGCACTTCATTAAAATATTGGCTAATATATAAGCTACGGAGCTCTTCTGTGGTTTGATCAACCGCAACACGTTTAAAGCTGCTGATTAAACCAGCGGCGCGTTGCATATTTTTCAGTAAAATGTCACAACTTAAATCAACTTCAGTAATAAATTCGCTAAACTGCGTTTTACTCAAGGAGCCAGAAGCAACTTTGTTTTTAGTTTCAATTAGTATTTGTCTCAAATGCGACGTCGCAGTTACACAAACACCTAATGGCGTATTCACTTCATGTGCGACGCCACTAACTAAACTGCCAAGTGATGACATTTTTTCTGCTTCAACAAGCTCTTGTTGAGTGCGGCGAAGCTTTATGGTTTGTTCAAGTAAAGCTTGTTCTGCCTCATAGCGTTTACTCGACATTAAATTAATAGAATCACTTAGACGGTCATGAGGGCCGCGCTTAGATACAGTTTGAGAAAAGTCGCCACTGGCTATAGCTGAGCAAACCTGATCAATATCTTTACTGGCTTTAATTAAACGCTCAAAACTTCTAAACATAGTGCCAAGCTCATCTTTTTGAGCCATATATTTTTGAGCATGAATGGACAAATCGCCATTAGCTAGCTGTTCAACAGATTTAATCGCAATATTAATACGCTTAGTTGTTCTGTTAATAAAATACCAAAAGAGTAAAAAAATCAGTAATACACTTGCAAAAGCGGCTGCCAATAATGGTTTAAATTGCGCTTGAATAGGCCCAATAATATCCAATTCAGAGCGGCGCACTATCACTGTCCAATTACCAGTGGCAACCTTGGCCTTATCAAAATAGAAAACCCCAGAATCAAAAGGATCGTTAGCAGATAGTACCTCTCTTTCTTGTCCCTGTGACTTTAGCTGCTTGGCTATACTTGCATAATTAGTATCTAAAATTGCTTTCGTTTTTAATCCTGAGTAATTCAATGTCGTTGCAATCACGTTGTCGCGTTGACTGAGTAGCAAAACATCAATTTTTACTTGCTGCTTTATGGTTTGTAAAAACTCAGTGATGTCAGCAAGTGCTCTATCTACGCTTGCCATACCGACAAATTTATCATTAATGATAATGGGCGAACTTTGTTCAACTAGCATTCTTCCCTCGTAAACATAGGGCTCAGTGATCATCGTTTCGGTATTGCCATCACGTAAAAACTGTTGACGTACTCCCTCATAATAAAGACTAGATTCCATGTCCACCAAGGGCTCAAGTAACAAGCGTTCAGAGTCACTAAAATCACGATGCCAATAAGGTAAAAAACGACCGGTTTGGTCTACATAAACGCCCTCTTTTAATGGCGAAGCATTCACATAGGCTTGATCTTGATTATCGGCATTAGGCTCATAACCAAAAGAAGCCCCCACGAATGAAGGATTCATTTTAAGCACTGCACGAACAAAATTAATACTTGCCTCTCTATCACCAAACAACCCATTTTGCTGTGCTAAGGCCATAATTTCGGTAGTGCGTACTGCCAATTGCGTCTCTTCATTTACTTTTGCAGCAATAGTATCGGCGGTCTGACTCAAGTTAAGCTTTGCTTGCATAACAGCCTGATTAAGGCTGGTTGAATACCAGTAACTCAAAATACCAGTAATAATAAGCATTACGGGAAATGCCAAATAAAGCAGCATTTTTCCTTGCAATGAATGTATCAGTGTTAGTCGCATAATGAGGCTTTAAAAGAAAAAACCACTACCTTTAAATTTTTAGGATGAGTTTAAAAATTAGACTATAAAAGTAGGGTAGGCAAATGAATTGTGTAGAAATTTATTTATATGTCAGGCTTTAGCAAATACTAAAATTAACAGCCATTTTGCATTAGAACTTACTGCTAACTTGTTAACGGAGTAATAGCGCAGTAATTTATTATATTCCTGCAATCTCGCGTTCGGTAATACATTCATCTGACGCCATTTCGAATTCTCGACACGTTAATGGGCGATTTTCGTAAATAGTACACATTAACGTATTACGATCGAGTGCTTGGCACCAACCATCGTCGCCGCGCTTCATGACTTCACTGCCCCATTTGTCGTAATCAATATACTGAAAAGGGACACCCGTATCGCTAACAATACGCACTTCTAATTGGCAACAACACGCTTGGCAATTAGCACAAGTAACGGCGGTTGTATCGATATTTTCAACAGCAATGATTGAGTTTGACATACAGACTTATGAGAAATGATATACAACCTACAGGATACACGAGCGGAGCAATGGTGACAGTAAAATAACTGTCAGATTTTATAAACATCGTCATATGTAATTAACCAATTACTAAAAAAGCGTGCTGGTTAATCAGCACGCTTATTAGTTACGGATTAAAAAGTGAAAACCACTTTAACGTTATCCGATACAGCCGATGAAGAAACAAAGCCAATGGTGTTAGGGTTAGCTGAGACCATTTTGATCACTTCACTGTCATTTTCTAACTCTTTAGGCGGTGTGCCTTTTCCTGTAAAAATCAGTTTTGACCAATACGCTTTTAACTGGTTAGAAGTTTTGTTGAGCAATTTACTATTAAATTGCTCGGTTGCAGCACTGCTTGATTCTTGAGATATTGGAATGATCTTATTACCATTACTAAATGACTTTTCTTTTCCTGTATAAATTCGACTAATAACAGACTCATCAAAACTACTTTCATTTGAGGGATGCACAATAATAGCAAAATCTGCATAGGCGAAGTTAGTAAACAAGAATATTACACAAAATATTAATTTTTTCATCTTACTTCTCCTTAAAATACAACATCAACACCAAGGGTGATTGCTTTACTATCACCAGCCACAGCTAAATCAAACGAATCATCTTTAACCCTATCGTATTGCACTTTAAATGCCGCTGACGGATGAAAGTCCCACCTCACACCAACAGCAAATGTATTATGCTGCTCTGTATCGCCCTCACCTTCTTGTTCAAAGTCTGAAAACATGACATAGGGGGTAATTGAGTCAAAACGATAGCCCGCACTGATCATATAAGTATCAAGATTACCATCTAGGTCTAAGCGGTTAAGTTCACTTAAAACAAAAAAATCACCAAAATCAAGATTTGCAGCTAAGCCATAAAATTTACCATCTCTGCTGTCTTTACCGTCCCACAAAACGGGTTCACCCGCGCGAAAACGCTTGTTGGTATATTGCATGTGGGTCACTCTTAGTTCGAGCCAGTCACGATTAAGTAGTAGTACGCCGCCTAGCATATCTTCCCAAATTTCTCTTGTCGGCTCTTGAAAGAAGAAGTCTGATAACAGTTTGTTATCGTCATCATCTTCTTTACCGGTATAAACATTTGCAGATACTCCCCAGTCACCTACAGAGCCTGAGTAAAGTAAATTAACCCCCTCGTAGTTAAATACTTGCCATGTATAGTTGTCAGCAGGGGCCCGCATCCACACATATGCATAACCTACATCGAAGAAGTCTGAATAATAAAATAGTGGTAAACGCTTCTTACCGGCTTGAATAGTCCAATTATCGTTAATATCGTAAGAAATATAGGCCCATTCAAAATTTGCCTCAAAGTCGTTAACTCCTCTGGCAACTAGCTGACCAGTGACAGAAAGGCCTTCACCTAAATCGCCTGATACCTGTAATCCAATCAAAGACTCTGGCGAAAAGGATAAATCTTCAGTGTAGGCACTTACATTTGGGTAGTCCGCAAGAAAGGTTGGTTCAACGCCATATTGCGGGACACCGGTGCCGCTTAGCACTTTACCCGCATTAATACTCGCGAAACCTGAAATATTAATTTCAGCATAACTACTTGCTGATACAAATACCCCCAATAGTATAATTTTTTGCAGTTTCATTGATCACCTCATTATTATAATGGCCGTCATAGCCAATTTGAGTATAGTAAAGCGAAGAAAAGAAACAAAAAATTAACACTTTTTTATTTTTAGACTGGTTTTTCATATTAATTAGGCGCCGACCTTGATAGCAATATTGCTTTAATTTCGCTGTAGCGCTGTTGCTCACACAATGCGAAACCACTTAATTGGCGTACTTTATTGCGTGCAAATAGCGGCACACTCATTCCCGCTAAAAACCGACATTGGGTTTCAATGCCAACATTATGCACCCCTTTCGTTGCCATATGTGCCAAAAACTCATCCACCTTTTGATATATAAGTACTGTATCAATTTTTGCAGGAGTGATTGAATATTCAAGCTTGACCGCATGTCCACGGCACACACTACAATGCCCACATTGCTCGGGCGCATTCGCATCATCAAAGTAACGGGCTAAGTTATAGCTTAAACAAGATTGCAGCTCAAAAAAGCGCACCAAAGCAGCAATCCGTTTTATTTCAGCTTGCTCTTTATCGGTAAAGTAATCATGTAACTGCTGGGCAAGTGCAGGGTTATTAATCACCTCGCTATGCACTTTGTACACTTGAGTAATACGCTTAGTTTCAAGGGTGATAAGGTTTTTTTCTGCTAAATAATCAAGCGCGGCTACAACACGTTTACGGTCAACCTGTGCGGCTTGCGTTAGGGAGTCAAAGTTAAGTGTGCCCCATATTTTTTTAAAGTCGGTATGGCTAAATATTTGCGATAAAAAAGCTTGGCGCTGCTGATCAAACTGATTAAGCAACTCATTTTTATCAACTAAAAATTTATACTTAAAATCGGCGTAATACGCATATTGCGGGGTTATTGCACCTTGTATTTCCAATTGTACCAGTAAGGTTTTAAGGGCAAGCTGGCGAATATTACTTTCACTAGATAAGCTATATTCTTGCATTTCCCATTGCTGTTGAGCTTGGCGAATATCGTTAATAACATATTCAATACCGCCGAGCTCTGGGGTATCGCCGTACACAAAGTTTTCGACTGTATTTAAGCCATCTAGATTAGCCAGCGTATAGCAATTCGATGGGTTGCCATCACGTCCTGCTCGGCCAATTTCTTGGCTGTAGTTTTCAATTGATTTAGGTAAATCGTAGTGAATTACAAAACGAATGTCTGATTTATCAACCCCCATGCCAAAGGCAATAGTGGCGACCACTACATTTATTTTTCCCGCCATAAAATCATCTTGAATTTGCCCGCGTAGGGTGTCTTCAAGCCCGGCATGATACGCCACCGCCTGCAGGCCCTGTGCGCTTAACATATTGGCTACTTGTTCAGCACTTTGCTGCAGCGTGACATACACAATACCGGGGCCGGTTTGCGCACGGACAATTTCAGTAAGCTCAGTATTTTTATCAGCCGTTTTAACACTCAGCACATTTAAATCTAAATTAGCGCGATAAAACCCCGTTTGCACAATGCATTGTGGATCAATAGCAAATCGCTCTGCCATATCGCGTTTAACTTTTTTAGTAGCGGTGGCGGTTAATAGTAGCACTAACGGAATATTTAGCTCTTCACGGTAACGCGGTAACTTTAAGTAATCGGGTCTAAAGTTATGACCCCACTCAGAAATACAATGCGCTTCGTCTACTACCAACATAGAAAGTGCCACTTGGCTAATAAATTCTCTAAAGCGTTCGTTTTTAAAGCGCTCAACTGACACCATTAACACTTTAATTTTACCACCGCGCACATCGTTCATTACCGTACTGCTTTGCATTTGATCTTGGCTTGAATCAAGACTTGCGGCATAAATGCCTTTACTGTTTAAAAAACTTATTTGATCTTTCATCAACGCTAATAATGGCGATACTACCAAGGTTAAATGCGGTAAATGTAACGCAGTAAGTTGATAGCACAAGGATTTACCCGACCCCGTTGGAAATATAGCCAGTGATGATTGGCCATTTAGCAATTGCTCTATGGTTTGTTGTTGCCCTGCTCTAAACTGATTAAAACCAAAATGTTGCTCAAGAGACTGAACTAGCGAGGTACTCATAAAAGCGTCCTTTTTATGTCGGTGCCCATAAATACTGTAAATGCGCAGTAGATGAAATATTTGCATATCAGTATACAGCATATCATTGGATTTATTGCTGACATATCCTTCAATTAGGCGCACACTATAGCCCTATAAAAGCATGCTTTTCCAAAATAATTTTTTGATACCCAAGTCATTTTAAAAATCAACGTACAGAAATTGCTTCGGTATATTATTTTTAAGGGCATAGTCATGGACAAAACCATACCAAAAATTGTCATCATAGGCGGTGGCGCTGGTGGGCTGGAGCTAGCAACTCAATTAGGGCACAAATTAGGAAAGAAACAACACGCAAATATATTACTCATTGATAAAAACCGCACTCATATATGGAAACCGTTATTGCATGAAGTAGCAACCGGCTCTATTGATGCGGATTTAGATGGCGTTGTATACTCAGCGCATGCGGCCAAGCACCACTATAACTTCCAACTTGGTACTTTTTGTAACCTCGACAACAATAATAAAACCATTACCTTAAGCCCTCTATATGACGAGTTAGGGCATCAAATATTACCTAAACGAACCGTTCACTATGATCATTTAGTTATTGCCATTGGCAGTGTCAGTAACGACTTCAACACCCCGGGTATTAAAGACCATTGCTTTTACCTTGATTCAAACCAACAAGCCGAGCGTTTTCAACACGCCTTACTAGATAACTTTACTCGCCTTCATCAAGACGACGACCCATTGCATTCATTAAACATTGCTATTGTTGGCGGTGGGGCAACTGGCGTTGAGCTCTCAGCTGAGTTGTATCATGTTTCTGATTTACTCAAAATATACGGTTTAACCAATATGTCGGCGAAACGCTTGCACATACATTTGATTGAAGCGGGTCCCAGAATTTTACCTGCCCTGTCTGAGCGAATTGCTAGCTCAGCCAAACGTGAATTATTAAGATTAGGGGTTACCGTACGAGAAAACACCCAAGTTAAACAAGCAACCGAGCATGGCTTTATCACTAATAATGACGAGCAAATAAATGCGGATATTATGGTGTGGGCAGCAGGGGTAAAAGCCCCTGACTTCATTAAAGAGCTAGACATATTTGAGCTGACACGTAGCAATCAAATAAAAGTGAATGATTACTTACAAAGTAGCCTAGACCCTCAAATCTATGTGCTTGGTGATTGCTGCGCGTTTACCCAAGACGATGGGACGCAAGTGCCGCCACGCGCACAATCGGCTCATCAAATGGCGCAATGCGTTGAAAAAAATCTAATTGCTACACTACGTGAGCAGCCCCTGAAAAAGTTTGAATATAATGACCATGGCTCACTGGTAAATTTATCGCGCTACAGTACGGTGGGCAGCTTAATGGGTAACCTAACCAGTAGTAGCTTTTTTATTGAAGGTAAAATTGCCCGCTTTATGTATATTTCACTATATAGAATGCATCAGCGCGCTATCCACGGCAGTGCCAAAACCTTTGCTTTGTGGATCAGCGAAAAGGTGCTGCGTGTTGTTCGCCCAAAAATGAAACTACACTAAATAACCTGAACTCCGGATAATAAACATAAATATCATTTTGATTAAATATGTTAGTAAATCTCTTAACTAGATTTCAGGTTAAATAGCTACATCAGCCGCGGTAATAAATAAGATTAAACAAATATTTATTACCGCCGTCTTTAATTTTTCACAATTCCCATATAAATTTACATAAACCACTCACGGAATTTAGTAATGACCTTTAAAACGCTTATTTTTAATTTTGATGGTACCGGCAGTGAACCCCGCGACGCAGATCAGTTCAGTACAGAGCATTTTAAAGAAGACGCCAGTATTTCTAATATTCTAAAACTACACTTATTGCTCGGCGGTAAACTTGATGATTCACCCACTACCCCATTTTCACAGCAATTAAGCTTTTATTACCAAGGCATAGGCACCAAAGGCAGTCGTTTAAAACGAATTTTAAATCAAACACTTGCCCCACGTTCTGAAGATGTGGCCAGCATTTTGACTCAGGCTATCACAGATTTTAAGCAGCATTATCAAAGTGGCGATACTGTTCTACTTACCGGTTTTAGCAGAGGCGCTGCATTAGCAAGGCGTTTTGCTAAATGCCTAGAGCCATTAATAAATGAGCAAGTATATTTGTGTGTTTTTGACACCGTGGCCTCAATTGGCCTGTCAAAGATAAATAAAGCGACCCGTGGCGCAGAGCATGTGGTTTTTGAAAACCATACTATTGCCAATAATGTAGCTGGGGCCCTGCATTGTGTTGCGCTTGATGAGAAACGACGGGCCTTTGAGCCCACATTAATGAATCAACAAGCAAACATTACCGAGCTGTGGTTTGCAGGAGCCCACTCCGATGTAGGAGGAGGCTACTATCGCGATGGGCTTGCCGATATTTGCCTGCGTTATGCGCTTGAGTGGCTCATTGCTCAGCCGCTATCGGTTTCGTTATTAACCAGTCATGACATAGACTATGAAAACCTTTTACCTGAGAGTAACTTGGTTGCCCAAGACGATGTGACTGTTATTCCCGATCCACTGGCGCTAAGTCATCAGCAAAATTACTTTTGGTTAAACCCATTTTTCAAGCTGGTTGATAGGCAGTGCTGTGTATTAATTAACGATGAAATTAGCCACAACGCTCCATTAATACATCACAGTGTTGCACAGCGAATTAATAAACTAACCAGCTATCGCCCTGAATCGTTAAAAAATATACATTATAAAATGATTTACAGCGATGACAGTACACTAAACTTTATGGGGCTAAGTGCTCATATAATGCTCGCCAATCAAAATATGAGCTTACTGAGTGTTAATCAAAGCCAAGATGTGATGGTGTACGCCAGTGAAGCCTACAACGCTACCGGCTTAATGCTTGCCCAAGATGCAACGTATCGCTTTACTCCTTACCCTAACCAATTTTGGTATGACGATGGTGTAAAGTGCCCTCCTTCTGGCTGGCATCGCGATAATGTGCAACTCGGCGTTAAAGAAATCCCTATGGCATTACTTGAGCCATTTAGGCGTTTAGCCACGGCGCAGTGGTTTAGCTTAATAGGGACCATTGGCCAAAGCGATGACCATGCATTTGAAATTGCCGAAGGCGTTGAAATAACCATTAAAAAATCAGGAGAATTTTGTCCATTTGCTAATGATTTAAGTCGTTTTTATGGGGCGAATGCTGGCAGAATAAAGCTCAGGGTAACACGCTTAAGCTGATAAAGTGCCCTAATAATCAGTGCACTTTATACTGCAAAGTGCACTGAGCTAGGGATAGCTGGTGGATGTTATTGCTTTTTCATTTTATGCCCTTTCACGGCATAAAATAATATAAATAAGTAACAAGGTAACAATACAGAGTAGCCAGTTTGTAGCGAGGTAAAGCCGCTCAGTAAGCCCCATAACACCGGACCAAATGCACCGCCCGCTATACCCATTACTAACAGTGCTGAGCCTGTGCTGGTTAGTTTACCTAAACCCGATAACGCAAGTGGGAAAACCGCTGGCCAAACAATGGCGTTTGCTAAGCCTAAAAAGGCAATTAGCAGTAAAGCATCTGGTAAATTAGCGCCTCCTAAAGGCACCAGTATGGCATTGGCAATAACAAAAGACTGCGCATCAATAAACAAAATGCACAGGGTGATCACAATACCCAATACAGCCGATGCTGTTAAGGCCGCTTGCTGAGAGATAAATTTAGGGATAAGTAAAATACCTAAAATATAACCAAACACCATAAACATCATAGTGTATGAAGTCATTACCCCATAGTTTTCAATACCCAGCGATAGTGCAAAAGTACCTATGGTATCGCCAGCAATAACCTCTACCGCAACATACAAAAAGATAGCAATAGCACCTAACACCAAGTTTGGATGAGAGAGTGTTTCACGAATTTCACCTTTATCGTTTATTGCTTCTACTTCATCATTGATAAGCTCAGGCAGCGGAGACTTTTTAACCGCAAAAGCTAATATACCAATGAATAAGGCCATGCCTAAGTAAGGTAAAATAAGGCCATTTGCCATATCATCAACTTGCTGTTGGCTTAGATCTGTGCCCACGGTACCGGTAAAGTTACTTAAAATTAAGGCGGTAAAAACCATCGGTGAGATAACTCCTGCGCCTTTATTTAAAATCCCCATAATACTAATACGTACAGCAGCCGATTCTTCTGGCCCTAAACGTACTACATACGGATTAACCGCGGTTTGTAATAAGGTTTGCCCTGCACCCATTACCAACTGCGCTAGTAAAAACAAAGGAAAAAACTGCGACATAGCAGCAGGAATAAACATTAAGCCTGCTAACATCATACAGCCCATCCCCAATGCCATACCGTTTTTGTAGCCGACCTTTTTGATCAGTACTGCCGAGGGCAGCGCAGTAAATGTGACCGCAATATAAAAGGAAAATAAAATTAACGACCCTTGAAATGGGGTTAATTGTAAAATTTGACTTAAGTAAGGCATTAACGAGCCATTGAGCCAAGTAGCAAAGCCCAGTATAAAAAATAATACCGCAACAATGGCCATGGGGACCACGCTACTATTTTTGGACGTATCCATAACATTGGTTGTCATGTTATTTTCCTTTATTTATATTTATTATGTTGTTAACAAACCTGAGCGCCGCCAATCCACGTGCTAATGACTTGTTGTTGTGTGTTTAATTGTACAAAATCTGCTGGACTACCCAATATTAATCGCCCGTGTGTGGCAGGCAACTTTAAATACTGAGCAGGATATAAACTCGCCATATTAAGCGCTTGCGCTAATGGCTGTTTTAAATGAGTTACAGTGTTTCTAACTGCGGTTGCCATATCAAGCGCAGAGCCGGCCAACTCACCTGTTGTAGAGGTGAGTTTACCATTATCTAAGGTGACAGTTCGGTCAAAAAAAGCAAACTGAGTATCATCTGTTCCCACAAGTGGCATCGCATCAGTAACTAAAAATACGCGCCCCATTGGTTTTGCTTTTAATGCCAGTTGGCATGCTGCGTAATCAACATGATGGCCATCAACAATTAAGCCACAATAAGTATCATCATTTAATAATGCACAGCCAACCACTCCCGGCTCACGCCCTTGTAGTGGTGACATAGCATTATACAAATGCGTAAATCCGGTTGCCCCAGCATCAACACCTTGTTGAGCCTGTGCAAAGCTTGCATTGGTGTGGCCTAAGCAAACCTGAACTCCTAAATTGCGCATTTTGGTAATATCGCTTGGCAAAACATTTTCAGGCGCTAAGGTTACAACGACTTTACCTAAATCTTGGCGAGATAACACCTGCCATTCTTGTTCAGAAATAGGACGAATAAAATCAGCGCTGTGAGCACCCTTTTTTGCCACTGACAAATGCGGCCCTTCAAAGTGAATACCAATAATACCTGGCGTTTGTTGGGCTATCGCCTGAGCAATTACATCGGCTGCTTGGCGCATTACTTCTACGGTGTCGGTAATTAACGTTGGCAGCATAGCAGTTGTACCGTATTTGGCATGTGCTAGCAGTATTTTTTTAACCCCTGCAACACTGCTAGTACGGTTAAACAACTCACCGCCACCGCCATTAACTTGTAGGTCAATAAAGCCAGGTGCGACTAAACCCGTTAGGTGCTCATCTGCCTGCTGCACGTTATCATCTATTGCTGTAATAATACCCGCATCAACGCTTAGCACTTTGTCGTTAACAAAGCGCTCGCCATCAAAAAACTGGGCTACATGAATTCGTTTAACTGACATTTATAATGTCCTTGTTACTTTTTTAAGCCCCTTTGGCTCATCAGGATTAAAACCACGGCTTAATGCCACTTTTGCCACATCAAGGTAAAAACGCTGTAATACTAAAAATGGCGCTAATCGCGAGTGTACTTTAATACCTTGTTGGTTAAGGCTAATCACTTGTGCACCGCGTTTTTTGACCTCAGCAATTTGCTGCTGATGTGACTCTTTGGTTTCATCATCAACCGAACAATCTAAAATCACTAACCCTTGCTCAACTAAGGTCACCGGACCATGTAAAAACTCCGCACTACTAAATGACTCGGCATGAATAGCACACACCTCTTTAAGCTTAAGTGCCATTTCTTTTGAGATAGAAAATCCTAAACCACGTGCCAATACCACCATATTCTTAATATTTGCAAACTCAGTAGGTTGCAGCTGAGTTGGCGAATCTATAATGGCATTAAGCGCGCTAGGTAACTCGTCAAGCCCTTGTAATAATGACTCATTTTGAGTCCAATTAGCAACAATATGTACTAGGGCTGATAACGTTGCCAAATAGCTTTTTGTTGCCGCCACCGAAATTTCATCGCCGGCTTTAAGAGGAACAAAATCATCGACTATGTCTTGTAGAGGTGATGCTTCATCGTTAACCAGCGCAATACAATAAGCGCCTGCCTCTTTCGCCATTTTTGCCTGGGCAAGAATGTCTGGGCTGCGTCCTGATTGAGAAATTACAATCACAACAGCGCCTTCAAGCTTTAATGTTTTACCATATACACTCGCCACTGATGGCGCTGCAGAACTGACCGGTACACCCGCTTCAATTTCAATTAAATACTTACCAAAAACACCAGCATGATCTGATGAACCGCGACCAATCATCATAACCACCTTAGGGGCCATATCGCGAAGCTTATGACCAATTTTTTCCACTAAAGGTTGGTTGGCAATAATTTGCTTTTCAATAACATTTGGCGTTTGCGCCGCTTCTTTTTCCATTAGTGTGTTAAACATCATAACTCCTGGCTGCTGTAATTAACGTGCTGTTGTTTAGCGTAAAGTACAGACCCCATTTCTGGTGACGATAATGGGGCTGATAAAATAGCTTGTATTTCTGGGTCTAACCATGTTGTCATCACGGTTGATAAGCCACCAATAAACGAAAGCCTTGGTGGGTTTTTATCTAATAATTGTCGTGCAATGTCGCTTAAATAAGCGCCACCTTCTTTTAAAATGGCAATTGCTGTGGCATCGTTCGCCTGTGCTGATTGAAAAACACAACCTGCAAGTTGCGCAAAAAAGGCTGCAGGCTTATTGGCAATCACTTCAACAAGTTGCATTGCATCGCTGACTTCTAAATACTTCATTAACAAGTTAGTAAGCGCACCACTTGGGATTAATTTATCTAGGCTAAGCAGCACATACTGACAAGCAGTAAAGCCAATCCATGCACCACTGCCTTTGTCACCATGTGGAAAGCCATGACCACCAATCATAAACGATTGGCCATTAACGTATGAAAATCCACACGAACCAGTGCCAGCAATCATCACTGCGCCATCCTCGCCCTGATGAGCGCCCATACAAGCAATAAGTAAATCAGTAGTTAAGTGCATGGCTTTAAATGGGTGTTGCCATTGTGTCATTTGATTATGCAAACTTGGTAAGTTAACCCCTGCTAGGCCAACCCCTGCAATAAGCTCAGATAAAGGCATATCTTTAAGCCCTGCATCTTGTAATGCTAAACGCGCTGATTGCTCAATAGAATGAGTTGCTTGATTAAAACCATGTAACGGGTTACCTGGGCCTGCCACACCGGTGCCGACTATGTTATTACAGCTATTGACGATAATTGCTTTACATTTAGTGCCGCCGCCATCGATCCCCACAAAGAGTTGATTGTTTTTAATATTGTTGGTGATCATTTTTGCCTCTTAAGTTGTTCGACCGTTTTGCAAAACACTAAAATAAAGCCGGACTGTCATACTGTATGAATCTTATACTAGCACAAATGACAGCGTTGTCATTACTTTTATTTACAAATAAATAACTTCTTCAATCGTCAATAATTTAACGGAAAAACGCACCTTAACGGTGCGTTACTTTAAGCTTTCTGCTTACACGACTAGCTGATGGAGTCTTAGATCGAACCCATACATCTTGTGTTACTTTGACAGGTTGTGTGTAGGTTTGCCATTGCTCATCACCTTGTTTGTATTCAATCACTAAACCAGGGTAAGCAATATTAGCGTACAACATGCTATTCTCAATTTTAGCACCTGCATTTGCAAGACGATAATGCACATCAGCACGTTCTAACTTGGCAAATTCTTTAAGCCCCATGGTAGCAGCAAAAGTTTGCCATTGCTGATCGCGCTGCTGCTTTAATTCAGGGCTAAAGCGATTTGTTTGTTGGCTGTAAACAAAGCCATTGTGATCATACGGTACCGCCCAATCCGCTTTATGCCAAGCGCGCTGTGCCAGCGATAATAATCGTGGGAATAGCTTATATTCAGCCATATTATTGGTACGCGTATTTTCGCTCCATAATTGACCCTGAATACCCACAAAACGTTTATCTTTAGCTAAAGGCGCGGATACGACCTTGCCTTGCTCATCATGCTGTAATGTGTCATCAGCTACATAAGGCTTATCTTCTCTATCAAGCCAAAATTCAGCATGAATAGGCAAATTATCTGGCATAAACTGAAATATTTTCTCAGTATTTATGTGTCTTGAAGCCCAGTAATAACCATGCTCTTGTGGGTCTGCCTCATACGGAAAGTCAAAATACAGCACATCTGGCGACGAAAGCACTGCTTGCCAATTTCTATTGGCAAATTCATGTGCACGCTGATGGCCATTCCACATTAATAAATCCCAAATATTACCTTGCACAACCTCTGGCATATTCTCTGGGTTAGTATGCGATAAGCCATCGCTCCATGCTGCGGTTTCAATATTCATATCAGCCAACATATTAGCGATACGTTCAATAAAATAACTGCCCAGCTGACCTGCTTCGGTAATTTCTAACTTATTTTGTTTAATAAAATCAGCACAAGCAGGTGAATCGACCCATGCTCCGGCGGTTTCATCGGCACCTATGTGATAACGAGTTAGCGGATGCTGTGCCTCGCTATGAATACTTTTTACTTGTTCCATTACTTCACGGATAAACGCATAGGATGAGTCTAAACACACATTAATGGTATTGTCGTTGTAGTGCTGTACCGACGAATAGAGCGTTGTATCAAGCGGGTCATAAAGTAAAAACTGTTCGGCTTTTTGTTTATCGCCTTGTTGTATATATTTATTATAACGCGCTTGCATGGATTTAATCGCAGCGCGAGAATGTCCTGGCATATCAAGCGATGGGATCACCTGAATGTGACGTGCACTCGCCGCTTTAAGTATTTCTTGGTAGTCTGCTACCGAATAATAGCCGTTTGCCGCACTTGAAGTATCAAGCCCTGCGCCTAGTTGTGGCATTAAACATTGCTGCTCACTTTGATCAAAACAACGCTTTGCACCTATATCTGTAAGTTCAGGCAGTGATGGAATTTCTAAACGCCAGCCTTCATCATCACCTAAGTGTAAATGTAGCTTGTTAAGTTTATAAGCAGCCATTTGATCAAGTAACTTTAAAATAAAGCCTTTATCACGAAAGTTTCGCGCTACATCAACCAACACACCTCTAAACTGGTAATGCGGCGCATCAATAACTTCTCCCACAGGTAATATATTACTGTTAACCTGATATAAGCTCGCTAAACTTTGCAGAGCATAAAAAACACCCGTTTCGTCAACTGCATCGATTACAACCTCATCGGCTTTAATTGCTAATTTATAACTACCATTAAGCTGATCTTTTTTAACAGTGGAATTGAGTGTGACCTTAATTGCCGCTGCATCATCGTTTAAATTAATACCTAGTAGTTCCAGCCGCTCGATTGCAGCCAATACACTTGATTTATTAACTTCTGCATAATTAATATTAAGCCCTTGGCTAATATCAAGCGTTTGAGTTTGACTAAACTCGCTAACGCGTGGGGTGGGTATAATTTGCTGAGCAATGACATTACTCACTTGATTTTGCGAGGTTAAATAAGCTGAAAAGTCATACTTTTCATTACGCTCAAACAAGCGTTCAGCAGTAAGCCACTGTGTTTTGTCGCCCGCAGTACGTTTAAACTGACGAGTGTAATCGGTATAAGGTTCTACATGAGGTAATAGCTCTAAGCCGGTCTCTGGATCAATTTTAGGCTTTGTACTTTCAATCACTTTAGCTGTGTCGTTATTATTCACCACGATATAGTTAGGAATAGCGTCGCTTTGCGATAATGACCAAAAATGCGCATAAAAAGTAATCGTTTTAGTCTCACCGGCTTTAAAGCCAGTAAACCCATCTTTAAGCTCAATGACATGAATATCGCCATTAACGTGTTTAATAGTAAATTCATCGCTAATCGACTTTTGTATAGGCGTAATTTGACTAAAGTAAATTTTCCATTGGTCAACGTTAATTGCCGAGTTGGCAGTTAAATGTAAATTCGCTTTAAAACAGTGACCGTTTTCAATATCTGGATCGCACTGTGCTGATGGGCGGTTATCAACTTGCTGATATTTTATTTGTAATGTTTTAGCAAGTAACTCCACCGCACTATCGTTTGCAGGGCTTAGCTGAACCGATGCCGTATTTTGTCCATCAACATTGCCCTGACATGCACTTAAACCTAGTGCTAAGCAGCATGCTGTCAGTAATGATTTAATCTTCATTCGCTACTTTCCTCTATTGTATTAACTTAGTCACTTAAGCACCTATTTCAAATGCTAAAAATTAAGCCGATTTTTCAATGCATTCATTCTTAGTGTGGTTAGTTTATAATGTACCATCAGCTAAAAAATATTTTATGCTTTTAAATTAATCACTATTCATATCTAGTAATTGCTACCTTAGCCAAACAATCCACTACGAAGGTTTTAAATAATAATTAACATTGCGCTTTAATTTATGACAACGCTGTCATTTAACTGTTAATGTATCCTTTTTTTTCTTTTATAGCTACATAGGGGGCAAAAAAGATACAAAAAATTTACATGCATACGTCTTTTTTTATTTTAAATCACTGTATTTAAATGAGATTTAAATATTACTAAATCATTACCTGAAACTTTATCTACCATTCTCTCAAGAAAGGCGTATAAATTAACTGTTAAAATTCAATGATGTCTTTATAATTTAGTCGTCAAATAATAAAAACCGAGTACTGTTAACCGCTTTTGCTGTAGTCGTTAACCGATAAAGATAAATTAGTATAGTACCCAAAATGATATGTAAAGGTCTATTAAGCCGATGAGAACAACAATAAACGACGTGGCAAAAGATGCCGGAGTATCAATAAAAACGGTATCAAGAGTAATAAATAACGAAACCTCGGTCCGTGACAACACCCGTGAAAAAGTCATGGCGTCGGTCGAAAAGTTGAACTTCCAGCCAAACTTAGCAGCAAGAAGTCTTGCAGGAACAAAAGCTTACAGCATAGCTTACATTTACGACAATCCTAATGCGTACTACATTATCGACATGCAAAATGGTATTTTAGATGCGTGCAAAAAGCAGGGGTTTGAACTACTTATTCACCCATGTGATGCCAAAGAAGCGCATATTTTTGATGAAATTACTAATATGATCAAACGCACTCGTATCGCGGGAATCTTACTCACCCCGCCCTTTTCTGAAATGCCTGAGTTTGTTGAAAAGCTAACTCAACTAGACCTAAAAGTTGTGCGTATTTTATCAGGGCACAACGCGCCTGATTCATTAACACCCTGTATTATGATTGACGATAATCTCGCCTCAAAGTCAATTACTGAGCATCTAATTAATAACGGCCACACGCGCATTGGCTTTTTAGCCGGTGGCAGCGAACATAACTCGACCAAAGAGCGCTTGGAAGGTTACAAAGCGGCGCTAACCCAATACGACATTCCTATAGATCCAAGCTTAATTATTGATGGCGAATATTCATTTGAGTCGGGGGTTGAGGGCGCTAAAACACTCATTAGCCAAACAAATAGGCCAACCGCTATCGTCTCATGTAATGATGAAATAGCCGCCGGTGCGTTATTTGCAGCCAGATTAATGAACATTGATATACCCAGCGAGCTTTCTATAACAGGGTTTGAGGATAGCCCATTCTCGCGTCAAACATGGCCAAAACTCACCACGGCTCATCAGCCAAATAATAAAATTGCTGAAGATGCGGCTAGCTTATTAATAGCCCAAATTCGTAATGGCAATGACCGCGATATTATAAAACTATACACTCCTGAGCTCGTCGTTAGAGACTCTACCGCACGTCCTCTTTAGCTTAGGTTAACCATATAATTCACTTCTGCGCTGTAACAAAGGGTCAGCGCAGAAGTGAATTAAAAACGGCCTACTTTTTGAATATACCTTCTGTATTACTGAGTTTATTTACAATAAAAAGCGCGGTAAGTTAAAACTTATCGCGCCATTACAAACTCTTCGAAGGTTAAAGCCACATGAGTTATTTTAGTAAATGAAAATTACCCCTCACTTATCGCTGTATTTAAACCGGCCTCAGCATCAGCGAGCATAGCAAACTCCTCATCTGCACTTTTGGCCACTAAATGTTTAGAGCTAAAGCCAAAGTAATACGCCGCACCGACTATAAACAGCACCATAGTGTATAAAAAAGCACGGGGGTCAAAGGCGTACACACCAGTCAAAGCAATCAAGGATAAACACAATGCTATGCTTGAAGTGACAATGCCGCCAGGCGTTTTATAAGGTCGAGGTAAATCAGGTTGTTTTAAGCGCAACATTATATGACTGAACGCCATTAACGCATACGATACCGTTGCCCCCACTACCGCCATAGCTAACATTAAATCGCCCTCACCACTTAGTGAAGCTAAAAAACCAAATACAGCAGGAACAATAAGCGCTCGTGCTGGCACTTTACGCGCTGTGGTAATTGATAACGAACGCGGTAAATACCCCGCACGCGATAACGCAAACACCAATCGACTATAGCCATAAATAATAGAGAAAAATGAAGCCACCAGCCCCGCTAATCCCAGTATATTAACCACGGTTGCTAAATCGCTATTGCCCGTCGCATTTAACGCATCCACCAGCGGAACTGCGCTAGCGCCCATTGCTGTTGCACCTGCTGCGCCGGGTACTAACACAACCACTAATAACGCGGTAAACAATAAAAATACCATGGCGCCAATAATGCCTTTAGGTACATCTTTAGCCGGATCTTTTGCCTCTTCAGCCGCCAATGGCACGCCTTCAACCGCTAAAAATAACCACATAGCAAAAGGTAAAGCTGCCCATACCCCATACCAACCCAAAGGTAAAAATTCATTCGCACCTGCGGCATCTGTTACTGCAACATCAAATAAATTGGTAGCATCAAAATTTGTAATTAAAACCACTGCCGTTGCAACAATAGCCAGTACCGCTAAACCGCTTATTACCATCATTACTTTTAGCGCTTCACCTACTCCAGCTAAATGAATACCTACAAACACCAAATAAAATAGTGCATAAACCCATGGGCCATTGAACCCCGTTAACGCCTCCACTGCAGAGCCAATAAATATCACAATGGCGGCCGGTGCTAACGCATATTCAATTAATACCGCAAGACCGGTTAAATAACCACCCGTTGGCCCCATTGCTTGACGAGCAAAACTATAACCCCCTCCAGCAGCAGGAATAGCAGCCGACATTTCAGCCAGCGATAACACCAAAGTTAAATACATAATCGCCATTAGCACTGCCGCTATCGCGAAGCCGCCCCAGCCAGCTTCTGCAATACCAAAGTTCCACCCAGCAAAGTCACCTGAAATCACATACGATACCCCTAACCCTGCCAGCAATAACCAACCTGCAGTGCCACCTTTGAGCTGCCTTTTTGCTAAGTATTCTGAATTATTAGTAGACATAACATCCTCTTTATCGATATTTCATTTTTATTGTTAATTACCGTTATTCCGCATTTAAAAAATGACGGCTCGATTGTTGATGCTCAATCACATCATCCTGTGTCCGATCTTTTAAGTTCACTCCTGTTAGTTTTAATGTTTTAGCTTCATTTAATAAGTAGGCTGCCCGACTTGCCGCATCAATATAGGTCAAACCAGCAGGACGAATATTAGATATACAATTACGCAGCGAATCGTTAAGCCCTGTTTTAGGCTCCCAGGTTAAATAAAGCCCCAAGCTATCTGGTGAGCTAAGCCCCGGGCGTTCACCAATGAGCACCATCACAATTTGGGCATTCAATAACTCACCAATATCATCACCAATGGCTACTCGCCCTTGTTCAACTAAGGTGATTGGAGCAAGAGTGAGAGGCTTATTAACGCTCAACTGTGAAAGTAATTCAGTTATAAAAGGAGCTGCATTTTTTTGAACCGCCAACGATGACAAACCATCAACGACCACAATGGCTAAGTCATACTTTTCTTGGGTGCTTTGCTGTTGCTCAGCAACAAAATCAAGTAATAATTGACGACTATGCTCATTTAGCTTTCGACCTAAATCTGGTCGTTGTAAATAAGTAACTCTATCAACCGCTTGGCTATGTAAATGCAATACACGCGCATTAGCTGCATTAACAGTCGCTAACTTTGCTTTCATTCCATTGATATCAAGTGGAAAATTGACTGCATCGCGCGCTTGCGCATGCGACAGTTGAAACGCCAGCATTTCAGAGGTTGGTAAACTAATACCCGCTCGACCAAGTCCTATGCGAGCATCAGTAAACTGGCGTAAGTCACGCCATGGGTTGTGTACCACATTGCCATTATTTTTATGATCAGTATTAGCAAGGTCATTTGATTTAAAATCTGCAGTCATGAACGGCCTCCCGCCAGTGCATCTAACGGCTTAGCAAATGCCGCGGGAAGACTGTGCGATAAAGTAACATCGCTACTGTTTTTCATAATGTTCATGTTAGTAAGCCACTTTTCAAATTCTGGCGCGGGACGAGAGCCTAGAACTCGGCGCACGTATAACGCATCATGAAATGAGGTAGTTTGGTAATTGAGCATAATGTCATCAGAGCCCGGAATCCCCATCACAAACGAGCACCCAGCTACACCAAGCAGCGTAAGTAAATTATCCATATCATTTTGGTCAGCCTCGGCATGATTGGTGTAACACACGTCACATCCCATCGGAATACCCAGTAATTTGGCACAAAAATGATCCTCAAGCCCCGCGCGGGTAATTTCTTTGCCATCAAATAAATACTCCGGGCCTATAAATCCCACCACCGTATTAACTAATAGCGGATTAAATTTTCGTGCAACGGCATACGCGCGAGTTTCGCAGGTTTGCTGATCAAGCCCGTGATGAGCATTAGCCGAAAGCGAGCTGCCTTGCCCTGTTTCAAAATACATCACATTATTGCCTACCGTGCCACGCTTTAGACTCAGCGCGGCATCTTGTGCCTCAGCTAAAGTATTTAAACTAAAACCAAAACTCGAATTGGTGGCTTCTGTTCCACCAATAGACTGAAACACTAAATCAACTGGCGCCCCCGCTTCTATGCATTCAATCGTATTAGTGACATGGGTAAGCACACAGCTTTGGGTAGGAATTTCATATTTTTGAATCACCTCATCCATCAATGTCATCAATTTAATAGCCTGCGCCACGTTGTCGGTTGCGGGGTTTATACCTATCACCGCATCACCATTACCGTACAGCAACCCATCTAAAATACAGGCGGCAATGCCGTTAATATCATCTGTTGGGTGATTAGGTTGTAAACGCGTGGATAAATGCCCAGGTAAACCAATGGTGTTTCTAAATGCACTGGTTACATGGCATTTTTTAGCAATAAGGATAAGATCCTGATTACGCATTATTTTGCTAACAGCCGCAGCCATTTCCGGAGTGATCCCCTGTCTTACACTTGCAAGTACCGAGGGAGTTGCAAAGTCACTTAACAACCAATTACGAAAATCTCCCACGGTTAAATGAGCAATCGCCATAAATGCATTAGCATCGTGATCGTCCATAATTAAGCGAGTTATTTCATCGTCTTCATAAGCAATCAGTGCCTCATTTAAAAATGCCTTCAACGGAATATCCGCTAAGGTCATTTGGGCAACCGCTCGCTCTTGCGCTGATTGTGCAATAACACCCGCTAACCTGTCACCTGAGCGATGAGGAGTGGCTTTTGCCATTACTTGCGCCAAATTTTTAAAATTATACACCTGCGTGCCCAGTATATATCGGTACCTTTGCCCCATGATCTACTCCACATAACAACTAGTTCAAACCTTGGTACAGGTTTTGCTGACCTATAAGCTATAAATCAATTTTGTTTAGTTTCAAGAGAGCTTAATTCATACCAAGACACTATCGAATTTTGGCAAATCATCATTTTTAGCTTTATTTCATATAGTTAACTATAGTTACAGGTGGTAACTTAATCTTAATAAAAATAAAAAAAGCAAAGAGTAACTCCATTATGACGCAGCAAGATTTAGCTAGCGCACCACAAAAGAGCATGGTGCATACCCAAGATATAGATGAGCAAGCGCATAATCTAACGCAGTGGCAGCAAAAATATGATCAGCTCAGTGATGGGCGATTTTTTGGGTGTATAGAAAGCGTGGATTATTCTAATATTCATGCATTTGAAGAATACACAGAGCGTGCTCTTCACCAACAATGCGCAATAGCGCCACGATCTATTTGGCTTGGGATCCCAAAGCAGTCGCAGCAGAGCAAAATTAATGGCTTAAATGTGGCAAGTAATCAATTTATGTGTCGCACTAGTGAGAGTAACTTTGAGCTTATTACACCTGAGCAGTTTAATATTTATGGTTTAGTAATAGACATGCAATCGTTAGAATATATGGCTCAGATACAAGGGATGCACTTAAAAAATATAACGTCTTCAGGTACTGAGCGACTGACAACATGCAACGCCATGCTAAAAAGTGCCCGGAGTATAATAAACAGTATGGTTAGCAACAACGCTTTTGGCCTAAATGCCGATTTACAGCAAGATATGCTTAATATGTTGGTATTACATTTACTAAACGAACAGACTCCGTGTCAACGCATCGCTCCCAGTTATAAACACCGCAAAGCGGTCGTTGATAAAGTTAAAGATTATATAAAAGCGCATCCACAAAACACGGTAACAATTACTCAATTATGCGAACTCACCTTTGTGAGCAGGCGTACCTTACAATATAGTTTTGAGAGTATTTTAGGGATAAACCCACTGCGGTTTTTACGTTTAACTCGATTAAATAATGTTAGAAGAGAGCTAAAATTAGCAAAGCAAGATAAACCCATTTCTGTGGTTGCTGCCAATTGGGGGTTTTGGCATGCAGGGCAATTTACCAAAGACTACACACAATTATTTGGTGAGAACCCTTCGCAAACAGTTAGCAACCATGCTTCTTACCTGAAAGATTCTAAATCGATAATACATGGATAACGAGGGTACGGCTTCGAGCTTCGAGCTGCGGGAGGCGCTGCGCTGAAAGAATAGATTTAAGGGCTGATATGACTAGGTGCTAGACTGTTTGCACAAGCTCGCTACTCGTCACTCGAAGCCCGTTGCCTTCTCATTTACTCCTCATTCACTTCTCTTTGTGCAAACATGTTTTAAGTGATTAATTCACAAAGAGGTCATGAGACGCTGCGCGGAAAGAGAAGGCTAAAGGTGCTAGGTTGTGTTCGCTGCTCGTGACTCGAAACCCGTCGCTCGAAGCCAGCCTTATTCCGGTAAGTCAAAAGCCCTATTTGATCGGTGCTAATTAAGCCGCGATTAAATAGGACTCTTGTCCTGCATGTTTGTTGTTACGTTTAAACGAACCTTTACCTTTTTTAGCTTTAACCACTTGCGGTTTAAATACTTTAGAGGTTACCAGTGCCGCCAATGCGTTGTGCTTTATCACTCCTCGACCGGTGTCTACTGCGGATTTATTAACCGCTTTTGCTTTGCCTTTTTTAGCCATTTGTTTTTTCCTATTAGTAAAATGAGAGGGATACATATCCCACACTGATATTGATGGCGATTGTATGCTTAATTTTCAAGCATGCAACCATTTTTAATGTCTTTTTCAATGTTTTTTAAGCATAAAAAAAGCGCCGTTTAAAACGGCGCCTTTGCTGGTTTAACTTAACCTAAAAATTAAAAATTAAAAACTAAAGCTTAGTTTTGCATAGTAACTACGGCCATCAAAACCGTATGGTACTGCACGTAGCGGGTATTTAAATGCCCCATTTGAGATCGCATTTAGTACTTCATCATCACCTAATTCATCCGGTGTTTCATCAAATACGTTGTCTGCTCCAACCGATAACGAAAACATCTCATTAATTTCATAGCTTACGTTTAAATCTACGAGTACTGCAGTCTCTACGGTACTCGTCGCTTTAAACGAGCCATCTGTTGCAAGCTCAATATGGTCATTACCAAAGTACTTCACATCGGTTTCGCCAAAGTAATTAAAGCGGATCATTGCGCTGTAGGCATCACGCTCATAATCAAAGGTAAGCGTCGCACGTTCACCCGGTTGTCCGTCGGTTAAAAAGCTACTTTGAATGTCATCAAGTGCTACACTTTTTGGAATGCCGGGAGCTGCATTCACACTATCAATTTTAGTTTCGTTTAAATTACCCGCAAACGTAGCAGAAAAATTACCGTCATATAAATCAGTGCGGTATGACGCAATAATGTCCACACCTTGAGTGGTTGAATTCACTGAGTTTGAAAAGTAATTCGCCTGCACCGCACCCGTTGCTTGCAGAGCAGCAACCGCCTCAGGACTAAACGCCACATCATCAGCCGATAACAAGCTGCCTAATGTAATACGGTCTTCAATTTCTACACGGTAAAAATCCACCGTTAACGATAAATCACTGGTCACATCGTAAACAAAACCGGCACTGTAGTTAGTTGATGTTTCAAGCTTTAATGTATCAACGCCTAAAGCAGCAGGAAATGCAGAGCCCGTTGTCGCAGTAAACGACTGACTTAACGTGCCGTCAGACCCTAAGTTAGTGGTAAACGCAGTGTAACCACTTTGCTGTAATGATGGCGCTCTAAAGCCCGTTGATAACGCACCACGTACTGCAAAGTCATCATTAAATTCATAACGTGTTGCTACTTTACCTATGATGTCGTCACCCGCATTCGAAAAATCTTCATAGCGAAGAGCACCGCTCACATTCCATGCATCGCTTAACATGGTTTCTGCATCTACATATACTGCGTAACTATCACGATCGCTTTTGTTTGAAGCTTCAGGACGAAGACCGTTATAAGCTTGAAAACCACATTGTGCAAATTGACTCGGATCGTTCACCGATGGGTATGAGGTATCCGTGTTGGCTGCTCCACATGCGTATGATGCCACCTCACCTGGTACAATTTCATAGTTTTCTTTACGGTATTCAGCGCCAATTGAAACATAAACAGGCTCACTGCGACCAATATCAACAATTCCGTTTATATCTGCATTAAACGTTGTTTGATCAAATCTAAAGCCACCCGAATAACCCTCTGTTGGGCCAGCATTCGCGGCTATATCGGCATCGCTTGCACCCGGATTATTAAATAAATACTCCGCCGCGTATGACGCATTTAAAGTATTTCGTGAGGTAAAATCGTATTGATTTTCACCGTAAACAGCAGAAACATCGTAGGTCCAATCAGAGTTAATTTCACCTTTAAAACCAACTGCTACCGAAATATCTTGTGCTTCATTGTCGATTTGCGGTAAAAAACCATCGCTGTAAACTTGCGTTACGTTTTTAGACGCTTCATTAAAGTTACGGTAAAAGCCGTTGCCTAGTGCCGTGCGCTCAGAGTAACCACCAAATGAGTAAAGCTCTCCTTCACCCATTGGCAGGGCCATATTGTAAAATACCGAAGTGAATTCACTCTCTGCATTACCTTGTCCCCAACGTACTTCGTCAGATAAAGTACCTGGTGCAACATTAAGTGACCCACCCGTATCTCGCTCTGCGCGGTTAGTTTTATCTGCATCACGGTACTCAAGCGATAAATTTATAAAACCGCCCTCATTACCTAATTCAAAACCACGGTTTAAACCGGCTGAAATTGTTTCTCCATCACCTTCTGCCGTTTCGCCATATTGTACGTAACCGGTGGTTAAATCTGTTGAATCATTAAGTGATAAGTTGATAACCCCTGCAATTGCATCAGAGCCATACTGAGCCGCCGCACCATCACGTAACACTTCAACTCCTTTTAAAGCAATAAGCGGAATCGCATTCATATCAGTACCGGCAGAGCCACCGCCCACAGTACTTGTTAAACCAAAAATAGATTGATTATGACGGCGTTTACCGTTGACTAAAACCAGCGTTTGGTCTGGTTGTAAGCCGCGTAATGTAGCAGGGCGAAATAAATCAGAACCATCAGAAACCTGTGTTCGTGAGAAGTTAAATGACGGCGCCGTTGCCTGTAAGCTCTGCCCAAGCTCGGTAAAGCCGCCTTTGTTTAAATCATCTGCGTCAATTAAATCAATAGGTGATGACGACTCAGTAGCAGTTCGGTTTGAAACTCGCGATCCTAAAACAGATATTTGTTCGATATTTTTTTCAGCTTTAGCTGACGCTTCTTGTGCATTAACCATACTTGGCGCACTAAAGGCAAAAGCAACTGCTACAGCCAAGGTGTTTAAACGATATGTTGACATAATGATGACCCTGTTTTGTGTATTCTTATAATGTGTGTAGGGTATATGCATGTATCCCCTTGCCAACATCCTAGCAACATACACAAACAAAAAGAAACAAAAAATTTGATAAAATTGGCATAAGAATGCAAATAACTTTAAAAACAGGAAAATAACACCTTTAAAAGCTCAAAATACGCCCAAATTAGCAATTTAATATCTCACCCACAGAAGTTAATACAATGTTAACCATAAGGATTTTCTTTATAATTATTAAAAACATCAACGTTGTATGTTTTTCATACCGCACTGAGCGTAAAACGTACTTACAATAACGTTTTATACGGTTTTTATTAGACTAAAGTAGATAATAAAAAATAAGAAAGGGAACTCAGAAGAGATTATAAATAGGTGGTTGTGTAGTACAGCCCGTTTATTATACGTTATTTTATATAGGGCCTATTTAAGATGTATAACTATGCCAATCAAATTCACTAATAACATGGCAAAGTAAAGGGTCTACGCCTTTTGAGTCACAGTATGCACGTAATTGCATGGGGGGTTGCTCGTCAAAAATAATTTGCCAAACTATATACAACATGTGATTAAACAGAGTTAACTCATTATCATCAGTGCCATCTAAATCGTGGCAACTCATTAATAAGTTACATATTTTTGTGTCGTATCCCCATAACTTTAAAACGTAGGCAGAAATAAAATTGGCACTTACGTATCCATCGCTGATGGTTTGCGCATGCTCATCTGACACATCGCTTTGAGCTTGAGATAATAAAATGATCTTGCCGACAAAACTCAATAACGCCACTGAAAATAACAATTCTTGATCATGCAAGTTAAAACCAGCCAGCTTTGCAAAATCCTTAACACAACTAGCGTAATTCGCCGCTATATTCAATTGCTTTTCATGCACATCAACAGGAATAGACGATTCAAAGTTTTTAGCAACCAATAAAGAAGTGGTGATAGCCATTAATATCGTGGTACCGAGCCTCGAAACAGCCTCATCTATTGACGATGTTGGCCTTACAAAACCAAGATAAGCGGAGTTTGCAAGTTGCAACAATTTAGCCGTTATTATTGGCTCTTGAGAAACAACATGGGCAATATCATGTAAATCAAATTCATCGCTTTGCACTAAGTCTCTGAGCTCTTTTAAAATAAGAGGATAAACAGGAAAACTGATCATAGCCCCTAACTGTCTACGCACATTATAAGCAAAAGGCAATGACTTTAACGCCGCCACATTATTAAAAAGTGCAGCTATGTCTGCCTCATTAAACGGTTTAGCAAGATAAGCATGAACAATATTAGGTTGTTGTATCATAGTACTCAACCTCATATCACCGGTAAGTAATGCTCTAACCGGATAGGGGTTCTTTGAAGAGCATTGCTCTAAAATATCAAGCCCATTCATTTGCGGCATTAAATAATCACTCAATACTAAATCAACGTCTTTTGTGGTACTTAAAAGTTGCCAAAACTCATCAATATCCGCAGTCGTTATGATATCAACCTCTGGGAATGCTCGATGAATAGTTCTTTGCAATACTTTTAATAAAAAAGCATCGTCATCTAAAATGATTACTTTAATCGCTTTCATTTAGCACCTTGAGTGTTTGCATGGTTTAAATAATTACAAAAATCATCTGATTCTAAAGGCTGCGAATAGTAATAACCTTGTATGTAGTCACAGCCTAATTTTTTAATTATTTCGCATTCAAAGGCAGTTTCTACTCCCTCAGCTATCACTACAAGCTCAAGATCATGAGACATACGCGTAATATTACGAATCATACTTTGCATCGCTAAAGACGATTCAATATCAGTAATAAGCGCTTTATCCAGTTTAACCCCATCTACTGGCAGTTTAGAAAGGTAACCAAGTGATGAATAACCCACGCCAAAATCATCAATCAATAGCTTAACCCCTAACTTTTTTAACCTTTTTAATTGTTGTTCGCAAGCAGAAAAATCTTCTATCAAATAGGTTTCTGTTAACTCAAAAACCAACTGTGATGACTCTAAACCATTGCAGCTTAAACATTCCAGCACATAGTCAATCAAACCGGGATCATCTTTTAATTGCCTAGCAGATAAGTTAATAGCCAACACGCTCACACCTATATTGTTATCACCCCAATATTTTAGCGTTTTACAGCTTTGAGAAATAACCCAACGCCCTATTGGTATTATCTGGCCATCACATTCAGCAATCGGAATAAAATGAGCAGGAGGAACCCAACCATATTTACTTGGCTCATACCAGCGAATGAGCGCCTCAGCACTGTGTACTTGTCCTGTTTCAATGTTAACTTTTGGCTGAAAACGTAGTGACAGTTCATCTTTATTTACCGCGATTAGTAATAAACGGCTTAACTCAAAATTCTTTCTATAGTCGGCTACTAGCTGAGGATCAAATCGGGAAAAAATACGCTGCTGCTCACCTAATTGATAATTCAACGTCAACTGCATCTGATTTACGAGTTCTTTTCCTTCTAAATTATCCTCAGGAAACAAACCATACACACCATATAGCTGCACATGAGCGTCAATATATTTTCTGGGTAGAATTTTATTTAACTGCTCAATCGCTTTATTTAAATCACTTAAAACTTCACTATCAGATTTAATTTCCGGAACAAATAATACAAATCGATCGGCGCTCTTATGAAAAACTTTGACAGATTTCTCCGATACGCTTTTTAACACTTTCAAAACCAATTTTATAAGGTGGTTGCCATCTTCTGCACCTAGCAAATCATTAATTAATTGAAACTGGGCAATACCTAAATAAACTAAGGCATAACATTTTTTATTCGCTTCACACAGCGTTAAATGATGGTAAAAGTCAGACTCGTTGGTTACCACCGACTGTGTTCTAGTAAGTTGAAAAATGTTACTCATGCTATTTGAGTTGCTCGATAATTTTAAGAGTTGAAAATAATCATCATTTAAACAACGCTCTATCATAACTTCTTCGTTTTTAGCTAGATCAGAGGCGTGTGCATAATTAATAAAAAGTGTACTGCTTTTCTTATCAACAAATGACTGACTTACTGATTTGTTTTGAGCTGTATCTAAATAAGCGAGGTGTTTATTTTCATATAAATGAATATCTGGAATAATTTCAGCTGCAGGTGCATTAAAACGATTTATAATACCGTTATTGTCTATTTCTATTAAGCCAGACATACTGCCCATTAATAATTGATCTCTTACTCTTTTTGCTCGGCGCTGTTCATATTTAACTTTCGCTTCGCTGATGTTCTCAAGTAACTCACTATCGACCCATGGCTTTTCTAAAAAACGAAATACTAACCCCTGATTCAGTAACTCAACCACAGACTTAAAATCAGCATACCCACTCAGTACTAGGTTTACACTATCAGGCCAGCGACTTTTAACTTGGCGTAATAAATCAGCGCCGTTCATTTCTGGCATTCTAAAATCAGTAATGATTATCTCAATTTGATTAGCCGCTAATACTTCAAGTGCCTCAAAACCAGAGGATGCCGTCAGCACATCATAACCAGAACGAGCAAGTACTCGCTTTAAAGATTTCAATACATTGAGTTCATCGTCTACTAATAAAATTCGCAAAGCCACTATCTACACCTCAAAATGGGGTTGTACTCTTGCTAACTTGATTGTTCTTCTAAGTACCCTTTGCTAAGCAACCAAAAATGTTCACATCAGCACAAGTATGTTGTATCTAACTACATACGCAATAATGCCACTTAGCTGTAACTGTCTATCTAACTGATACCTTTTCAGATCACCTATATTGGTTTAAGGTTTCTATCATTAATAAGTGATTGCAATCACTAGATACAACTTAAACAAAAATGATACTTTTTAAAAATAAGCCATCCAGTTCACTTTATATAATAATAGTCTAGAATAAATTCTAAGTGATTATTTTTAGTTAAAAACATCCAGCGTTGTGGCTATTATTACCAAGGGGCATCTATGTTCGCCATTGAAACTTTTCACACTCACGGCAGCGATATAGATAAATTTATCAAACCTGTAAGTCAGTTTACAAACAACAGTCCCGATTTACTGCTCGGGTTTGCTACAACCGATACCATTAAATATCTTTATAATAGCCAGCCCAACGTGATAAAAAACACTCAAAATTGCTTAATCATCTCCTCCTGTCTTGGCTCATCAACCGAAAAAAATTTATCGTTAAATGAGCAAAGTATTAGTTTATTCTCTATCAAAGACCCAACGGGTCATTATGGAATTGCCAGTTGCAATACAACTAATAACCTAAGAGAAAATGCAGCTAACACTGTACTCCGAGCTATTGCTAATGCAGGCCAAACAGGACTCGCCCCAAAAATGGTCTGGTGCTTTCAAGTCCCAGGGAACGAAGAACTAGTGCTACAAGGAATCCAAGATGCTATTGGGCAGCGTATACCTGTTTTTGGAGGAAGTTGCGCTGATAACGACATTTCGGCAAAGTGGTGTTTCAGCGATACTAAAAATGTATACCAACAAGGTTTTATCATTGCGGTGTTATATCCGTCTGTAGAAACATTCGGCTTTTATAGTTCAGGCTACGATATAACCAACCAGCAGGGCATAGTTACCAATATTGAAGGACGTTTATTAAAAACAATCGATAACCAGCCCGCTTTTGATGTTTATAATCAATGGCGTAAAAACCTAGGGTTTGGACAGTTAAAAGCGGGAAATATACTTGCCCAATCAGCAATGACCCCGCTATCAAGAGCTTTTGCTTCAGATGATGAAATCCCACGATTATTGTTAAGTCATCCAGCTATAGCAAAAAATGGATCGTTAGAATTATTTTCTAACCTACATGTTGGCGATACGGTTTACCTTGCCTCAGGAAGCCCAGAGCAATTAATAAAGCGAGCTGATATGGTTGTCACCTCATTAACTAAATTGGCAGAACTCCATGCTATAAAAAATATTACCGGTGGTGTTATTATTTTTTGCGGTGGTTGTATGCTATCAATTAAAGAGGCAATGCACGAAGTAAAGCAATCTATTGAAACACAACTTCCCACTATTCCGTTTATTATAGGCTTTACTTTCGGGGAGCTCGGGACATTCAGCGATGCGACCAGTAAACATGGTAACTTAATGATCTCATGCGAAATTTTTGGTGACCCAATATGAGTAACAATGAAATACTGTTAGAAAAGCTACACTTATTACAAGTTCATAATTTAGCACTTGAAGAAAACCGTGCCTTTAATAGTTTGATTTTAAATGGTCTAGATATAATCTTAAAAAACGACAACACAGAAACCTTACTCACTGAGTTTTTTGATATTTTGCATCAGGCCATTGCCTTTTCTGCGGCTATTTTAATTAAAATAAATCCAAAAGATGTAATGGCTACGTTAATTACAGCGTCGCATCCGAATAGCGATGCAATAATTACCCAGCTGGAAGTACTTAATAGACCCGATAGAAATATTAAAAATATATTTAACTTACATCAACTCCCTAATTGGCAAGTAACCGACCCTTTTTGGCATTCGCAATATGCCATGCTCACCACTCCAGTAAATACAAGTACAGAGAGCTACCAGCTCTATATTTTTTCTGAAAAAATTGGCGCGTTTAATCAGCACGATATTACTTTAATGCAGCGCTTTGTCAGTTTTGCAGGTAATACCATTTCACAATTTGAAAAACGAAACTTACTTGTTAAACAAAAAGAAATGGAGGAAAAACAAAATAACATCGAGCAAGTGTTAATTAACTCTGAAAAAATGGCTTCGTTAGGGCAAATGGCGGCAGGCGTTGCGCACGAAATAAATAATCCTTTAAGTTACATAGTTAGTAACATTCAAAATTTGGCATACAACCTTGAGCAATTTAGCCATTTCATTAACGCTCTTAAGACAGAGAGTGTCATAACGCAGCAAACATTAGCAGATTTGTTACAACATTTTCAATTTGATGGATTACAATCAGACTCAAGCGATATCATTGCTGAAATGACTGAAGGGGCTGATCGTGTTAAAGAGATTGTTCAAGGGTTAAGGCAATTTGCTCATCCAGATCAAACTAAAATTGGCGATATAAATATAACTGAGCTTATTGATAATACATTACGTGTTGCCTGGAGCGAAATTAAATACAGTGCCAAGGTCGAAAAGCACTTCAATACAGAACCAATCATCATCACTGGTCGTTCGACCCAACTCTCCCAAGTGTTTTTAAATTTATTTTTTAACGCCGCTCAAGCTATTTGCGACAAAGTTGGGGTGATCACTATTACTACTAAAGCCGATAAAAAAAATGCCTATATAACGATTGCCGATAATGGTAGTGGAATTAAGGAGGACAAATTAAATAAAATTTTTGACCCTTTTTTTACTACAAAACCAATTGGCCAAGGCACAGGATTAGGGCTTGCTATAAGTAAAGCAATAATAGAACAACACAGTGGCCTAATTAGTGTTAAAAGTAAGATAAATCAAGGCACTATTTTTAATATTACCTTACCTAAAAAACCGATATTAACTGACGATGCATTGAGTATTTTAAATGCAAAAAAAATCGCTAAAGAGTGAATTTTTAATACATTATCAGTTGTTTACAGCCAAAGCTTAGACTAAATTAAACTTATAATTATGTTGGTGGTAAGAAGATAAATGACAGACATTGCCCAATTAGAACAGCTAAATCAACAGCCTCCGAGCATCTTATGCTTGGACGATGAAGCTAATGTACTCAAATCTTTAGTACGCTTACTTCGTCAATATAAATTTGATGTGAGTGTTTCAACCAATGGCCAAGATGCACTTGAAAAAATGCAAAGTAAAGAGTTTGACGTCGTAATAAGCGACATGCGCATGCCACACATGAGCGGGGCAGAGTTTTTAGCCAAAGCCAGAAAGCTCGCCCCCGATAGCCAACGCATTTTGTTAACTGGCTTTTCCGATTTAGAGTCAACAATCAGTGCGGTTAACGAAGGGGGTATTCATGCTTATGTGCAAAAACCTTGGCAAAATGATCACTTAGTAAGTGTAATCCAGTCAGGCGTAGAAAAATTTAGACTAAAAAAGCAAAATGAAATTTTACAACAGCATGTAAAATCTCAGAACCAGCAACTAAAAGAGCTCAATACTAATTTAGAGCAGCTGGTCGATAAACGAACAAATCAAATTAGAAGTGTATTAAAAAAACTAGAAGTCGCTAATGAAAGTGAAAAAAGAGAGCATCAATCGACTGTTGAACTGCTTTATAATTTTATTAATGCAAATCCGTATCTCGATGGTAAAAGAGCAGAGAACATTGCCGGCACATGCACGCAAATAGCGCGTTACCTTAATGTATCGCAAAGAAGTATCACGCTTGCGCCTATTGCAGGATATTTAGCTCAAATTGGTTTACTTGCAATGGATCCTGAGCTTTACAACAAACCTATTAACGAACTTAATGAAGTACAGCGCAAAACGTTTTACACCCACCCGAGTATTTCACAATTAATGCTCATGCCAGCGACTCACTTGAGCGATGTTTCTGATGCAATTTATCACCAGTTCGAGCGATACAACGGCCAAGGTATCCCCAAAGGACTTGCTAAAAACGATATTCCAATTGGTGCTATGGTGCTCAGCGTAGCTCGCGATTACTGGGAGCATTATGAGCAAAGCGATCCATTACTTACAACAAAACAACGCCATGAGGCGGCGCTCGGTAATATTAAGGCCAATAGTGGTAGCTTATATCACCCGCGTATTGTCGATGCACTTGAAGCAAGCCATACTAAATTAATTACCTCTGATAGTTCTATTGGCTCAATTAAAATAATTTGCGCTCAAGAGCTTGAAGAAAATATGACACTGGCAAACTCACTACACAGCCATACAGGCATTATGCTTTTACCCAAAGAGCATGTTTTCAATTCAAAATCGATTGTTAAGCTACAACAACTTGAAGCCAAAAAGCCGACTCCGTTTAGAATTATGGTTAAAACGGCTAAATGATTGATCTAAATTGCTCTTTTATTCGTTACAATGGGCTTAAATAAATTAATAACTTTGCTTGAAGGAGCACAACGTGTCGCGATTTTCTGCCGTTACCGATAATCCCCACGACGGGCGTTTTAACCAAAAAACGGGAATATTACTGACCAACTTAGGCAGCCCAGATGCCCCCACAGCAAGCGCATTACGTGTTTACTTGCGTGAGTTTTTATCTGATCCACGCATTGTAGAAATTCCACGCATTGTGTGGATGATAATTCTCCATGGCATTATCTTACGCATTCGTCCAAAACGCTCAGCTAAGTTATATAAGAGTATATGGACCGAAAATGGCTCTCCGCTAACTCATATTACGCGCCAGCAAAGCCTTAAATTAAATGCCTTATTAAAACAGCATGGCTATACCAACACCGAAGTGGTTATGGCGATGCGCTATGGTAACCCATCAATCGAAGCGGGCCTTGAAGAGCTTAGAGACAAAGGTTTAACCCGTATTATTGTGCTGCCACTTTATCCGCAGTATTCAAGCCCAACTACAGGCTCCACATTTGATGCAGTTGCCAATGTATTAAAAAAATGGCGCTGGGTACCAGAGCTGCACTTTGTAAACGGGTATCACAAAAATACAGTGTACCTTGAGTCACTCGCTAATAGTATTAGTGAAGATTTAGAAAAACATGGAATGCCACAAAAAATGGTGTTTTCATACCACGGTATGCCTAAACAGTTTTTAGATAATGGCGACCCTTATCATTGCCTATGTCAACAAACAACACGATTAGTGGTTGAAAAACTAGGGCTAGACAAAGATAAAGTGATCACTACTTTTCAAAGTCGCTTTGGTAAAGCTGAATGGTTAAAACCATATACAGATGCAACTCTTGAGAGCTTACCTGGCAAAGGAATTAAAGATATCGCAATTATAAGCCCTGCATTTAGCGCCGACTGCCTAGAAACACTTGAAGAATTAGAAGGTGAAAACCGCGAAATTTTTGAAGAAGCTGGCGGCGAAAAATACCGATACATTGCAGCCCTGAACGATCGTGACGATCATATCGACGCCATGTTTGATGTGTTAAAGCCAATGCTATAAAAAAGAGAGCAGCGGTTAGGTTTTAGCTCTCAGCGCTCAGCTGGAGATTAGCCAAGTGCGGTGAAAGCTTGTAGGCGCGAGTATATCTCGCGCTTTCTCTTGTATCACTTTCTGATAGCTGACAACTTATAACTCAAAGCTGAGCTTAGCGCTTACGTGTCACTATTAATGTGATTGCCCCGGCTATTATTCCCCAGCAGGCAGAGCCTACCGACCATAAAGTTAAATCTGAGGCAGTGACTAAAAAAGTAATGATAGCCGCTTCAGTATATTCAGCACTATGCAAAGACTGCTGTAAACTATTGGCAATAGTGCCAAACAAAGCAATACCCGCCAACGCTAACACCAATGCTTGTGGCAAGCTTGCCACAATTGCCACAAGCATAGCCGCACATAGCGCCATTATTATATAAAACACGCCACCAGCAATACTTGCCCAATAACGCTTATCAGGGTCTTTATCAGCCTCTTCGCTCATACAAATAGCCGCTGTTATGGCTGCTAAATTTATAGAATAAGTGCCAAAGGGAGCCGTCACACAATTTATTAACCCGGTCACAGTTAATGACGATGATATAGGCGCTTTATAATTATGTGCTTTCAAAATAGCGAAACCGGGTAAGTTTTGTGAGGTCATAGTTACTATGTATAAAGGAATGCTTATACTTACAAATGCCTGCAAACTAAAGCTTGGCGCTATATATGCAAAACTACTGGCTTGCCAATGCACGGTACTGGTATCGATATTACCCATATACCACGCTAAAAATATACCCGCTAGCAACACACTTAGCATCGCAAAACGGGCAAAAAAGCGCTTACCAATAAAGTACACCACCACCATTAAACCAATAACTAATGGCATATCGTTCATAAAGTTAAACACATCAATGCCAAATGTCACTAATACTCCCGCTAACATGGCACAAGCCAGTTCACTAGGAATACGGTTCATGATTTTTTCAAACCACCCGGTTACTCCCGACACCAGCACCAAAAAGGCTGATAACATAAATGCGCCTATCGCTTCATGTAAGCTATAGCCTTGAGCACTTGAAATCAGTAGTGCAGCCCCTGTGGTCGACCATGCAATTAAAATCGGCACTTTATAATAAAACGACAACACAATAGAGGTACTGCCCATCACCAAGCCCAGCATTAATATCCAGCTTGCCACTAGGTCAGGTGTGCCACCTAAAGTGATCACCACTTGGTAAATCAATGCTATCGAACTTGAAAAACCAATAATAACGGCAACAAGTCCCGCCATAGTGCGACTAAGTAATTGATCAGTCCCTGCCATAATTCCCTCATTTCATGCTTTAACGTTACAACATACTTTGCCTATTTTTACATTGCAATTTTGAATAATGAATATGAAAAAACATCACGTTAATAAATTTTTTTATTGATCAATTTTTGCCTATCAAAATCATTGCCATTTAAAAAATAAACGCGTACCTAAAAACAAGCCGCAGAGCGCATTATTGCTGTAAAAAGCCGTAATTCTTAAGCTAAAAACACATACCAAAAAAAGGCAAAGTAAATACTTACAATGAGTTATAAAAAAACCCATTAACACTTTATGGTTACAATTTAAATTTGATCTCATCCTATTTTTAATATAAAACTTAACAATTATTTCACTAATTACCCTAAAAGAGAAACAGATGAAACGTTACATTGTTTTAATTATCGCTATTCCTTTGTCTGTATTTGCCATTTATACGCTGCTTGAGAATCAGAAAAAAATCGATAAGGAGGCAGTAGCCCCTATTGCCGTAGACATCGTCCCTGTTGATTCTGAGTTTGTAAAACAAACACGTAAGCCATTGCCAATTGATATGAGTAAAGACCCTGTTACAGTCAAACCCTCAGAAGAAAAACTAGCCGACACTGAAGACTCGTTTGATGCAATAAATAAGCCTTCAACTAAGGCCAAAGAAATACTTAAAGCGGCAAAAGTACTGCCTACCGATTTACAAAATGAAGCCTATATAGAATTTGATTTAGCAGCACTTAAAGCCCTTAAAGCAGGGGATAATTTTGATCTCGCTATACCGCAAACCGCAGAAACCTACAGCGCTGAAATAACTAACGTTTCCAGTGCAAGTAACGGCGATAAAAGTATTGTTGGCCAAGTGATTGGTGCTAATGGAGCAATGCACACCACCATATTAACCGTTGGCAAGGATGCAGTATATGGTCAATTTACAGCCCCAAGTGGCAACTATGTGTTTGAAAGCAAAGGACAGTATGGCTGGATTGCAGCAAAGCGTGACTTATACAAATCACATATAGAACACCAAGTAGGTGAACCCTCGCCAAAAAATACTGATGGTGGAGATCCGTTTGCACCCAGTGATGAAAAGTCACCCTCTATTTAATTTTTAATCTAAACAAAGACGACACAGCAGTAAAACTGCAATCATAAAAGAAAGGAAATACGACTATGAAAAAAATAATATCAACAGCCGCTATTGCAACAGCATTATGTGCAGCAAGCACAGTATCAGCAGAAACAATTGATATCGGTATTTTATATACCGACCAATCAGCTGCCGCTACCAGTAATATTAACACTAAGATTAATCAGCTTATTGCTTTTAGTAATCAAGTATATAGCCAAAATGGCGTTGATATTACACTGCGTTTAGTAGGCTCTCAAAACTTAGGTAGCCACGCAATAACCCCTTCAGAAGATTGGCTAGACGCTGTGACAAATAGCAGCTACGTAAATGGTTTACGTAACGATTGGAAAGCAGACATGGTAGCCGTACTAGGTACAGGCCAAAGTGCGGGTAGCGGTTTAATTTCATGTGGTATTGCTTGGGTTGGTCAAGGCACAAATGGCAATTTATACAGCTCAATGAGCGATCGTATGTACTCAATTACAGCTGTTGATTGTGGTGCTACAACATTCGTACATGAACTAGGTCATAATCAAGGCCTGACACACTCTCGTAAACAAGGCGCAACTAGTGGCGGTGTATACGTTGATGGCATGGGCCACGGTGTACAAAATGAATTTGCCAGTATTATGGCTTACCCGCATGTGTTTGGTAGTGCGACTCAGTACGATTATTTCTCAAACCCAAATTGGAGCGTAAACGGTATTCCATTTGGTGTGACTAACCAAGCATATGCTATTCGTACTGTAACCGACACAAAAACCAGTATTGCCAACTTTAAATAATCTCAATTGTGAATAATGAGCTTATTCTAAGAATTAGCATTAAATAAATGGGTAAATTATTACCCATTTACACCAATTAAGTTTCCCTTGCGGAGCGCCTCGGCGCTCTTTTTTGATGATTAATCATTACCTGCTTTTATTGCAGGAAGTAAAGTTTTGCCATCGCTATCTACTTCACTCATTAGCGTTAACCCCATTACTTTGGCAAGCACAGGATAAATATCTAAATTATTCACCAGCTCAATACTTACACCTTTTTTAAACGCAGGACCTGCTGCTATAAAGGAGGCAGCCATATCATCACTATAAGCATAGCCATGTGTACCTAAATAAGGCGCCTTAGTACCGTTACTAAATACCGCAGGCGCATTGGTTTGCACCACAATATCGCCCACTCTACTCCCGCTATTATAATGGTAGCCTTCAAGCTGCTCACTACTTAAAACACTATAACGCCCCTTAGCCGCTTTTTGTAAACGTGCTTTATATGCATCAATATCTGCATTTTTAGCATCGCTTTTAGTATAAATAAGTAAACGAGGTCCGGTATTCACAATAATAAAATTATCATCTTTAGGTAAACTGCTGACAATAATGCTTTGCTCAGGATCAACCTTTGCCATGCCATGATCAGAAACAATGACTAAATTAATATCCTGAGATAATTTGCTCAAGCGAGTACGTAATTGCCCCATTAATGCATCTAACTTATGAACGGCGTCACGTGTTTGTACTGCATCTGGGCCAAACTCATGCCCTATGCTATCAACCAGCGAAAAATAACTGGCTACAAAACGTGGGCGCTGCGCCTTAGGCAAACTTAACCACTGTACAATTTGGTCAATTCTGTCTTGGTAGTTACCTTGTTTGGAATAATGAAAATAGTAGTCTGGCGTCATACCATTAAAGCGCGCATCCGACTCAGGCCAAAAATACACCGCCGATTTAAGCCCATGCATTTTTACTAAATTCCATAATGGAGTACCACGTACCCAGGTACTGTCTTTTTGGCCTTTACCCATGCTGTAGCATTGATTATTGCGCGCTTTGTCACAAAATTTATTGTCAACAATACCGTGGTTAACGGGTAGTAAACCAGTAATCACCGAAATATGATTTGGAAACGTTTTAGTAGGGTAAACTGGCTGCATTTTTTGTGCTCTAACCCCTTGCTCAGCCATTGCTTTTAAATTGGGTGCACCGTGCTTTTCAATATAATCCCAACGCAAGCCATCAATTGAAATCATCACTACGGTTTGCTCTTTGGCTGCAAACGCATTACTCATCCCTAATAAAAGGCAAAAATAGACTGCCTTTGTGATCCACAACTTCATTTTAAACACCTATAGATGTATGTTAATTTTATAAAAAATAATACTAAAGCAAGTTGTTACTTTATGATACATGCTGATAGATTAAAGATGGCTCACTAAAAAACATAACTCTGCATTAAATAAGAGCTTAACGTGAAAAATAAAAAGGATTGCCATGATCGACTTCAGTAGCAAAATCACCCCTGCGCGAATGCAGCGCACTACAGCCAATTTACAAATGGCGCTTGAGAGCGATCGTGGCCGCATTATTAACAGCGCAGCCATTCGTCGCCTGCAACAAAAAACCCAAGTATTTCCGCTTGAGCGCAACGCAGCAGTGCGCTCACGTCTTACTCACTCATTAGAAGTACAACAAGTTGGTCGATTTATCGTGCAGCGTGTTTTTGCCAATCTAAATTACCAACAGCAAAAAGAATATGGTTTATCCGGCTTAGAACGCCCGCTAGAAACCCTAGTAGAAATGGCCTGCCTAATGCACGATATTGGTAACCCGCCGTTTGGTCACTTTGGCGAGGCCGCCATTAATAATTGGTTTAATGCTAACTTGGCAAGTATTACGCCTGAGCGTTGCCAAACAGCTAATAGCAGTATAGGCATTATTTTTAAACATTTAGCGCAAGATATTTGCAGTTTTGAAGGCAACGCCCAAGGCATACGTATTATTCACTCATTGCTCAGCCTAAATTTAACCTACAGCCAAAGTGCGGCAATTTTAAAGTACACCCGCCCTGCCAGCCTATCGAAGCATGATATTCCACAAAATAAAAACTACATTATGAAAAAAGTAGGCTACTACTACAGCGAAAAAAGCTTTATAGAAGCACTACAAACAGAGCTAAAAATGGAGCCGCATTGCCGCCACCCTGCCAGTTACATAATGGAAGCCGCAGACGATATTTCTTATTGCTTGGCTGACATAGAAGATGCGGTAGAAAAAGACATAATAAGCACTCAGCATTTGTGCGAGCAATTAAAAAAGCAGTATCAAAAAGCGCTAATTAACTTAGCCCTAAACGACACCCAGCACCAAAGCTTTGTAGATGATGCAATTAATTACGCTATTGAACGCGCGCAAGCACAGCCCTTTAATTTTAATAGTGAATTTTTTATTTATTTACGCGTATCGTTACTGCATCCATTAGTGAATCATGCCGCAAAACGCTTTATTGAAAACATAGAGCCAATTTATCATGGTGACTTTAACCATGCATTATTAGAAGATCGCAGCTACCTGCATGCAGTAACCCAAGCCCTTAAGCAAGTGGCACTTGAGCATGTGTTTTCTCATAAAGAGGTCGAAAAGCTCGAACTACAAGGCTACCGTATTATTAATGGCCTACTAGAATGCTATAAACCGTTACTGCAATTAACTAGCGACGACTTTAAACGCGCACTACATGGCGACAATCGTTTATTAATAGAATCGAGATTAGTTAAAAAGCTCTCTAAAAAACATTTAAGTAGCTATCAGCACGCCATAAATGCCATGCAAGAAGAGCCCGACCACTTTGCGGCTTATGAGTTTTATTACAGATGTAGACTCATCCAAGATTACATAAGCGGCATGACCGACCAATTTGCTTACGACGAGTACCGTAGCTTAATGGTGATTGACTAAGCCATGCTCAGATCGTGAAATTGCTAAGCCCTAGATAATTTTTTACTTTGCGCTTAAAATTAGGGCATTGATGCTTAACCGCTTTTGAGTTTTATGAAACCGTTACTGAGTTGCTTATTTTTTTGTTTTGCTTTGTTTTATAGTGCTAGTAGTAGCGCTTACAACGAAGCGATGTGCATTCTTATAAAACAAGAAATGCAGCAATACAGCAATGACAAAACCAGCCGAAAGTACCGTAACGCTGCTCGCGACTACAAAAAAAACTGCAGCAATCCGGCTACACGTACTCAATCAACGGCAAAGCCTAAAGCGCAACCTATTATTGAACAACCCAAACCTAAAATTACTAAACAGCAAGTAAATGAGCCTGTTTCATCAGTTGCAACCCCCATTGGGCAAGAGCAAGCTAAGTCACCGCTTATACAGCAACTAGCAACAGCGCCCAATCAAAGTACAGAGCGCACTCAGAACACAACTGAACCAGCAGCAACTACCGAGCCTAATGAGCCGCAAACCAATAAAACAATAGCAGAACAAACTGATGCTCTAAAAAATGATCAATTTAGCATTGATACAACCCCCCAAAGCAACACAACTTCAGCTGTCACAAAAACCACGGTAGAGCCTTTACAAACGGCCATGCCGGTTACTGTAAATGCCACTGAGCAAGTTAAAGGCGTTGCCTCATCAATCCCTACAGAATCAAACATGTTGTCGCTAGTATTACCCAGTGTGGCGCTACTCTTGGTGGTAATAGGTGGAGTTGTTGTATTGATGCGCCTGCGCAATGTTAAGCAAAATAACACGTCTGCTGAAACCAGTATGCCACTAGCTGCTCCTCCTACTAAGTGCGATAACAAGCAAACTAGTACTGCTATTGATGAATCTAAGACTCTTGATACCAGCAAAAACGAGCAACAAACAACAACCGAAAGTGTCGAGTTAGACGCAAGCGAAGTAAGCACCGTTAAAGTAAAGCAAGTACCGAATACCGCAGAGTTTGAAGCCGCCGCTAAAGCCACTTTAGAACGGATAAAAAATGCCACCGAGCATGCAGAGCCACAAGTAAGAGACTTTGACCCTGAAGCCAAACCAATCAAAAAACAGCGCAAGCCGGTTAATCAGCCTAGCGAGCCTGTACCAGCGACTAAAAAAGAAGCACCTATTGCAGCTGAGCCCATTTCGCCTCAACAGCCAAAGGCAGACTTACATTCGCCTAAACAACCGCGCTCACCGTTAACGCCATCTACCGAGCACGACTTTAAAGAGCCTGAAATACGCACCTTCGATCCCAACGCCCCCTTACCCACTAAAAAAAGTGCGATAAAACCAGAACAAGTAAAAGTATCGCCAGTTGAACCCACTAAGCCTGATATCCCGCCACAAAGCAGCAACCCATTTGCTAACTTATCGCTTGATGAAAGTTGGGATCCAAATTCTCCGCAAAAACCGAAAATAGAAGAAAAGCAACGTGCCCCTAAATCACAAGCACTAATTGAAGCTGAAGAACGTGCAAAAAACATGCAAACAAAAGAATAATAGAGTACGCTGAACGTATTCAAAGGTGGCTTTAAATCTAGTACCAATTCGCTTAATTAAGTGGTCTATTTTGAGGCTGGAAAAACGCGTTGATAGCTAGGCAAAAGTTTTCTATTTAGTTGTTATAAAAAAGAATTTTTTAACGCAGGTAGCGACATATTTAGCCCCGTAAAATGATTAAGTATTATTGCGGATTGGTATAGTTTAAGCGTGCATTCAGTTTCACTCACTACAATAGCCTACTTTTTAAACAGCGCCACTCTCAACCTAATGGCTCAGAAGGAGTAAACTATACATATGCACGTGATGTTATCAGCTAAATTAAGATACCTTATTTTTACCGCATCTTTTTTTCTGATGGCTTTGGTGAGTGATTACAGTAACGCAATTGAAGCAATTCAACCTAAAGACGAGCAATCCACACACACCACTACTTTAAATATAAGTACCGGCGAATGGCCCCCTTTTATGAGTGAATCATTGCCTCACCAAGGTGTAATTGCCCATTTGATCACCGACTTATTTGCACAAGCCAATATTAAAGTTAACTTTACCTTTTTACCTTGGCCGCGTGCTTACCACGACACCATCAATGATAAATACGCAGCCACCGCCGTATGGATGTTTGAACAACAACGCACTGAGGATTATTTTTACAGTGAACCTGTATTAAACGAGCGTTTTGTATTTTTTTATCACAAAAAACGCCCTTTTGATTGGCAAAACCTAAACGATTTAAAAGGCTTATTACTCGGTGGTGGGCTTGCTTACAGCTATGGCGAAGAGTTTGATAAAGCACTACAAGCGGGTCTATTTGATATGTCGCGAGTAAGTACCACAGAGCAAAACTTTAAACGCTTAGCTATGGGCAGAATTGACGCCTTTGCCGAAGAAAAAAGCGTCGGCTATTACATCTTGGCCAGTAAGTTACCTAACTTATTTAGCTCTATTAACCATCATCCCAAAGCTTTACTCATAAACCAAAGCTTTATTATGTTCCCTAAAAATAACAAATACAGTAAACAGCGGCTTGAAATTTTTAATCAGCAATTACTTAAATTTAAGCAAAACGGTCTTTATCAAGCCTACTTTGATGCGTTAGATAATGGCGCTTATCAGCCCACAAATAACGCCCTGGCCGACTGACCTGACGGGGCTTTATTGTTTGGAACGCGGGTTTCGGGCTACGAGCTAGGTTTTAGCAAAAGCTCGTTACTCGAAGCCCGTACAAAAGCCAAATATTATTCTGTAGTAACGATTTTACATCGCGTATTTATAGGCATTTGCATTTTACCCGCGCCTCGCTGCTCGTCACTCGAAGTAAGCTGCTTTTACCACCATAGCCGTTAAGCTTGTTGACGCGAAAACTACCGCTTTTAAATTAGGTTACTTTCACGCATTATTCGCCTCAAAAAGTGAGGCGAATAGCATGCTTAATTGCCTCATTGTATTAATTGGTAAGTTGAAATCGTAGAAACCAGTTTCAGCTGTGATTATTTTAAACGCCAATTTCGGTTTCGAGCAACAAGCGACTGGCAACGAACACATCCGCGGCCTTTATCAATGCAGACGCACAACTTGCTGACGCGAAATGCACCGCTTTTAAAAATAAAGATTTACTTGCTCAACACTTTTGCACTTATTAGTGTTTAATCTTTCACTATTACCTGCTTGTGAGCAATAAAAAGTAACTTGCGAGCCCACTTTATATTGGTCAATCCCGCCTGATAACTTACTTACACTGAAATGAAAATCGCCATAGTCTGAGGCGATAAATCCAAACCCTCGATTTTTATCGAACATACGGATCTCACCAAACATACCGCCTTTAGCATTAGGGGTCTGTTCTTTAGCGAGTTTAATAAAGCAGCGGTCGTGGCTTTCTTCTGCAATTTCAAAAAGATTTGGCTTCTCTTTGATAAGCGCCTTTAAGCTAGTAACACTGTAACTTCTAAAATCAAACGATGAATCGAGCATTTTAAGCGCACTACCTAAGTCACCTAAATAAACAGGTTCATTCTTTTGTACACAACGTTTATAAGCCGTAATCAATAATGTATTTAAGTCTTTAAAAGCTTCTGAGTCATCTCTGTCTATTAAGTTTTTTGAAAATACAAAATTATGGCAAGCTTTAATAAGCCGCCCTGGTGTGCTTTCATTACCTATAGCCATTATGTGTAATCCTTTCTCTCTTATCCGCTGTGCTAAGCTGTAAAAGCCACCGTCACTTGATACAATACAGACTCCATTAATTCGTTGGTTATTATTTATAAGCTCAATTGCATCCATCACCAGTGCATGGTCAGCAGCATCTTTACCATAATGAAATTGTTGTTTGGGACTAGAGGCTGTTTTATGTAGTATGTTCTGCCAGTTACTGTGTTGTACAGATGTCCAATCTGCATAGACCCACTTAATTGCCACCGTGCCATATTTTTCAACTTCGTCGAGCACCGCTGAATAAGTGTTATAAGACGCATTTTCTCCATCAACTAAAACAGCAAATATTAAACTCATTTTTAATCCTTAAATAAGGGCAAAGAGCTGCCTAGTAAGCAGCTCTTACAGTTAGTTACTTACAAGCACCAGGGACACGGCATGCACAAGTTGAAGGAACATGACATGCATGATCTTCGCAACGTGCCATTTGTACTGACTCCATTGGATAAAGCTCAGCAGTAGGAAAAGCACCAAAATGCTTCTCATATACTGCTACCGTTGCATCAAATGAGCTTTGTAATTTGGATTGATCTTTATCACCATAGATTCCAAAATACGGATAGTGATGTAAGTAAAAACCGAATAAAACATCACAATCATTTGTGTAACTTTGTGTATCTAAAATATGCTCGTGCCAAAACTTATCAACTAACTTGCTCGGAACGAGTGATAATTTGGGATACCACTTTTTAAGTGATAAAAATTTGCGGTATTCAAGTTCAGCAAAATCACACAGCTCATCATTCCAAGTTGCTTCAGCTGATTGCGTCAATTTCCATTTCAGTTTTTCAAAGTTCAGTACACAAACAGTAGAATGTAATTGCTCGTATATATTTTTACTTAACTGAAAAGTAGGCGATGGTTTAATTTCTACTAATTGTTCCATTATTTATTACCTCCATTTTTATTCAATTGCTTACCGCGATTCCCATGCACTTTGGCATATTGCTGATTCACACCCTCGTTACCTTTATTCGCATTTTTTTGGTTTGCTTCATTATCAGCAGGGCTTATTTTTTTAGCCATTACAGCCTCCTAAATTTAATTATTATGTGAACAACATTATTCACCTTCGCTTTAAATGGGATTCAAGATTTTTGCGAGCAATAAATGCCACAGGTTGAAAAGTTCCATTTTTGAATACGAAAATCAAACGGTAATCACCTAATTTAAAACGTATCAGGCTTGGGTCAATAGTGAGTTTTCGGCCGCCAATATCTCTATAGTTATGACTTTGTAAAAGATGACTATATATATCTTTAGCCTCTGCTACGTAACGAGCAGATTGACATTTTGGGAGGGTTTTAAGTAAACGATTCATTGATTTCATTATTAAACTCCAGTTGGTTAACTGAGTTCAATAATGAACTTGTGCGGAGCACTACAAACACTTAATTTATAATATTGTGTAAATACTCCCATGCATCTTTATTCTCATTGATTTGAGCATCGATGCTATCACTTAATTCTTTAACTAATGGTAGCTGAAGTAGACGTTTATCAGTTACATTTTGAAGGATGCTCTTAGCCTCTATGCACTCTTTAGACTTAAGTTTTTTATCCGCTTTTATATAATTTTCTATAAAACTATGCCAATTAACATCCCTATCATAAAGAACATTCAGAGGAGATAAATCAGTAATACCCGTTTTTGAGCTTTGAAAAGGAGACGGCAGCTGCTCAGTGAATAAATTAAAGTTATTATCAATCAATTTATTTTTAATGTTCTCGAATGAAGATTGAGATACTCCAAAAAACAACATCTCTGCACTGAGCTCTTTTTTAGCGAATAGTTCTAACAGTTTAAATTCACGCTTATTAACTGATGATTTGGTAGCATAGTATTCTTGAAATATTTTTTTTGTACTTGCAGTACCCACCAATGTATACAGACACAAAGCATTATATATAGAGGCTCGTCGACCACGAATCACTCTATGCTCAACACGCTTACCATAATTAGGTAAGCTTGAAGCAATAATCGCCTTTCTATATTCAAGCATGCGGCTATTTGAAACATGCTTATCGGTTGATTCTTTATGCCCTTTTGTAAATATATTATTTAACGCATCATGAAGCTCTTTCGGTAACGTATCAGAAACTTTTTGTTTGATGTATAACTTTGCAATTTGAGGAATAAGTTCAATTTCAGTGTCAACTGTCTCAGCCATACTAGTACACTCTATCGCACAATATGTCTCTTAGTTCAGAACGCTTGTAATATTCATCTTTTGCGCTTGCAACGAGCTCATTCACAGCGGCCATGCCTTTTTTACAACTATAATAACGCTTTGTACTACGGTAACGACTATTTACTAAAACAAGTTCTCTATCGTAACGGTTATAAACTGCCTTAATAGCGCCTAAACAAACGCCCATTTTAATTGCTTCAACCTTCGATAAGCTAAATATACCTAATAAACTATTTTTATCTTCAACCACCTCTGAACATGCAGCTGCGATATTATAGATTTTTTTAGCTTTCACCAACGCCTCTCCTGCGCATTCTCCAAGCTTTATAAATTGTTTTTTATTAAATAAAACAAAACTCTTTTCTTCTACCTTGGAATACTCATCGCACCCATAAGGCAACTCACTTTTGGCATAACTAGGCTGAGGATATAAAATTAGGATAAGAGCTAAAACAATAATATATTTCACTGCTTAACCTCCTTTCTACAAAACTTAAAGGCATGCCAAATAATGCCAAACGATATAAACGTATCAAAAATTAAAAACTGTTCATAATTAGCGCTATCTTCAAACATTTCGAGCGCACTAAATAAATCCACCCCTTTAGAGGCACCAACAAAAGCCATACTCAAAAATATCAAAAGTAAATAGTAAATATTTAAAATAACAACTTTAAGTAACGAATTAGCTGCCATAGCAAACCAATAGCGTTTAATAGGGTATGCCTTTAAATTAACCCTTAACGAATTTAAATTGAATAAAATTAAGCCAACTAATAAAGTTCTCGAAAATCGTTCAAGTGGCGTTATCGTGTTGTAGCTACCCACCCCATTAATAAACTCTTGATCAAAAGGTAAATAATAAATAGAAATAAGCAAAAATAAACAAACTAAAAAAATAACAATGTGCAATAAATGATTAAAAATACCAACGGGTTGGTCCCTAAAAGTATATAAATCTTTCGGATTTGCAAACTTCCAGCTTTTTCTTTTTTTATTTAAAAATGACGATTCATTCTTAGTGAGTGGAACAAATTGGTATTTGCTTTCATCGGTATGTACAGCGTTATTTTTTTGCTCGTTAAGAGCAGAAGGGCTAGCAGTATATTCTGTATTTGTAGTAGTTGATTGCACCTACTTTCCTTGTAAATTTTTTTGCTAATTATGCCAACATACACATAAAACACAATAACTTATAGGAAAGACATAAACATATATAATATGTACTCTACAATACTAGGTATATTCACTGCTTTACCCGGCAACCAAAGGGCAATCAGTTTGCAATTAAGTTCTGCTGCTAATAATTCATCCCTTAAGCTGAGCTTTTATCGCATTGCCTAAAGGGATTTAGGTACTTGGAATTTGTCGGGAACAAAGTTCCGCCATGCAGCTATTACTCATCATTAATTCAATTTCGGGTGTGATCACGGGAAAGTTGTTTGGTAGTGTCCTTTAAATTTTACCGTGGGCGTACAGTTTGCTGACGTGAAAAGCGCAACTTTTAATATCTTTTTAAAAACGATGTTTTATAAATGGTTTGTTTAACCATGTTTTATAGTCTTTAGACAGCTGCGGAAAGTGCTGATACAGCATACTTTCCAGTGTTTCAGCAGTGAGTTTACTGCAAGGTGAATTTTGCTCGGCTAACATAACGCTTTTTAAAAACTGCTTGCCTATGCTCGAGCCCATTAAAAAATATATCGCCGCCCAACTGCTCGCATAAAGTTTAGTGTCATCAGCTGTTTGCCATTTGTTATCTAAACCTATCAACCAATTAATAGTAAAAACACTTTGCGCTATGTGTTTGTTACTTATCCAACTTAGGTGAGGTTCAATGCTGACTAATTGCATGCTGTTGTTGGTATATTCAAAATATTCAGCCAGCCCTTCATTAAGCCAACGAGGAGTTGTGCCTAGTATTGCTTTGTTTATAGCATGCACCGCTTCGTGTATTGCTGTGCGCATTGCGTTTTGCTCGTTTCGATAATATATAAACGCAGAGTTAGTAGCATGAAAATATATACCATCTGTATTACTTGGATCTGCCCCGCGCTGTTTAATCGCTTGTTCGTAACGACCTCGTGTTGCGAATACGGTCAGGTTTAACCTTACCTTTTTTAATGCATCTGCCCCTATAATTTGGCCATACACTTTAAATACAGTATTTAGTTTTATCCGTAATTTTTCTGTAAACGACGGCGGTAAATTAGCGGCCTGTAGCGTTAATTCAAAGTAATCAAGCGACTCAACAAAGTCAGTATCAAGTGTTTCAACCGCAAAGTCTGGCTTAGTATCACTAAAATGGGGCACACCATGGCTATCAGTCCAAGTGTAAATATTGCCATTACGCTTATATTTAACTTCACCTAATGAAACATCTGTACAACGCGTTGTATCGGCTTGTGGTAAATGGTTTTGTATTACTGTTTTAGTAGTAAACGAGCCTGCAGAGGGTTGAATTAGGGTTTGCTCTGCTTCTTTAATTATTTCGATTTCGGCTTTTATATCTTCGTAAATAGCCCGCACACTGCCAATAGGATCATGGTAATTGAATACCCGCCCAGTTAGGTGGTTAGCAATAAGTGCCGCTGCAATTAACAGCACAATAAATACAAATAGCACGCGCCATTTTGTGCTCAACATCTTTATCGTCGCTTTTTCCATTGGGCTTCAAATAAGCGTTTTTGTTCACCACGATATTCACTGCACCATACGAAATCGAATGATTGCATGCCTTTTGAACGGCAGCGCTTTGGTAAAGTATAAAATTCAGACCACGCAGCCAGCTTTTCAGGATCGCTATAGCTGTCGCTATGCAATTTCATATTAGGCATCTGCGTGCGCAATAATGCATTATTACTTGAGCTGTAAGCCGAAGAGCGTTGATGTGTTCGATTGGTTTGTTTGGGTTTATCACAATGCTTTGCAAGTTCTTCAAATAAAGATTTGAACCGTGCTTTTAACCGCTCACCTTCTTTCACCCTATAGCCTTGACGCAACCGTAAACGTATTGTTTCACGTTCTTTTACAATACTATCGCAATGTTCTTGCGAGTATTGCTCGTACGCTTGCGGGAGAGAAGTAAATAGGCAAAGTAGTATCAATAAAATCCATTTAATCATTATTTATCCCTAAATTGAGTGCTGTGTTCCGTTGAGCGCCTAGGGTGAATATAGAGGATTGAATCTAAAATAGAAACAGATAGTTTAAGCGAATTGTTAAATCATGCCTGAGCGCAATTGTTGGAGCAGTTTGTGGCGGGAATTTTTAATTGCAAATTTAAGTAGAAGTCGCGTTGGCGACGGCAACCAAAGAGAAGTAACCGCCGACTTCTCTTTGGAATCTCTCGGCGCCCCGAGCATTTTGCACTTTCCTCAAAGCTTAAATTGATATAAACGTAAACGCCGTGTATTCGCCATCCATGGCGAAGTCACAGCTTTAATTGCATCCATGCAATTAATTACTCATCAATTGAGTCCTTTCGGGCAAAATGACGGGGGAATTTTCTTGGCAGCAGTCTTCAAATTTGTTGTTATTAAAAGCCTTATGTATATTAAGTTATCTTAATTATTTGAGTAACTTAAATGGCTGCTAACTTACCGATATCACTAAACTTTCCTCAATACCGTGATTTAGTAAAAAAGCTCAAACAGGGTAAATCATTACCAATTGCCATTTATTTACATAACAGCTCATTAGAAGAAGCCCTGCCACCTGAACTATTCAGCTTCATAAAAAGCACCATTAAAAAACTTAAAGTAGAACAACCGTGGAACCTTATAAAGCTCTATAAACGAGACTTAAAATTTACTCTACTTAACTACCCTGATTTTGATAAATACGCATACCCGGCACTTCACACCAGCTATACAATTGATGTTGATGAACTAACAATAAAAACAACCAACTACAGTAGCTCAAATAATCCACCCATATTGCACCGTAAAGAAACCTTTGTTCTCCCAAGTTATCCCCACTTCACATTATTTAAAGATATAACCGAGGAAGGCGAGCAAATTGGTCTGTACCAAAATACCAAAAGTATTGGCTTTAAACAGCAGTGGCTTAATTTAATTAAACGCAAAGGCTACGAGCTTGATGAGCAAGGCAGGTTAAAAAAACTAGCAGAAATACCAAAGCCTGAAATTGAAAATGAACCACAAGCAATACAACGCCATTTAACCGCAATAAATCGCGATAGGCTTTCAGCGCCTTTTCAAAAGCTCGCAAAGTACGGTTATTTAAATGGTGATTATTCAATACTTGATTACGGCTGCGGCTTAGCTGACGACGCAACTGAGCTAGAAGCCCACGGACTCAATATTAACGCATGGGATCCAGTGCATAGGCCAAACGGAGATAAGCAAGTAAGTGATATTGTTAATTTAGGTTTTGTACTCAATGTTATTGAAGATCGACAAGAACGTATCAACACACTAAAAGCGGCTTACCAACACACTAAAAAATTGCTTTTAGTATCAGTAATGCTCGCCAATGAGGCAAAACAAGAACATTTTAAACAATACAAAGATGGCGTAATAACTAAATGGAATACGTTTCAAAAATACTATAGCCAAGCCCAAATAAGAGCTTACATAGAGCAAACCCTAAACGTTAATACAATGGCGTTTGGGCAAGGCATAATTGCTATTTTTAAATGCCCACAATTAGAAGAAGCCCATCACTTAGAGCTACAATTTCAAAATTATAATTGGCAACATATAACCCAAAGGCCACAACCAAAAGCATTACCCAAAGCCCAGCAAAAAACCTTGTTTGAAAAACACCAAACACTGCTTGATGATTTTTGGCAACATTGCCTGCACTTTGGCCGTTTACCCGCAAACGATGAGTTTGAGCAAAGCACAACACTGCGCAAATACTTTGCCAGCCACAACAAAGCATTTAGCTTGCTGCAAAATTACTATGAACAAAATGAGTTTGAGCAAGCGCAACAAAAACGAAAACACGATTTACTGGTTTATTTTGCACTTAGCCTATTTGGTAAACGCCAAGCTAAAAGCCACATGCCTGCAAGGCTAACGCGAGACTTAAAAGTACATTTTAGTGATTACAACCAAGCATTAGAGCAAGCAAAACAACTGCTATTCTCAATAGCAGAGCCCGCTGATATTGGTAATGCTTGTTACCAAGCTTATGAGCAAATTCAGCTCGGTGAGTTACACGACAACCACTCGTATATTTTACCCACTCGTTACTTAAACCAACTCCCCGCAATACTGCGTGTTTATATAGGCTGTGCCGTGCAATTGTATGGCGATATTGACGACGTTGATTTGGTAAAAATACACATGCGCTCAGGCAAGGTTACATTTTTAAAATACGATGACTTTAATAAAAAGCTGCCATTACTAATCGAGCGAATAAAAGTAAAAATGCTAGAGCAAGATATCGACTATTTTTACTACGGAGATATTTACCCCTATCAGCCGTTTTATAATAAAATAAATTATTTACAAAAAGGCAGTAGCGAATACAAAAACCAACAACGGTTTGATAAAAAATTAGCCGATATGCTAAAAGGCGTAACCAAAGCAGAATGGCCTGATTGGTTAATATTGCAGAAGGTTTTTGATTATTGGGCTGTTGAGTTAAAAGGTGACAAATTTTTTAAGAAATAAAATTACCAACCATAACAAAGAACTAGATTTAATTATTCAAGATATGGCAATAAAAGCTGTATTTATCACGTAAGGTACGTAATAATATTACGTACCTTACGTGATGGGATTAAATTATGAGTAACCTTGAAAGCAACTATTGCTACAGCTTTCCCGCAGTTCGTGGCCAACAGGCTGGCAAACCATTTTATATAGCAACCTGCCCTTTAAGGCTCATACCTAAAATCTTCATGTATGACGAAGAAGAAGTCCCCGTAGAGCTTAGAGCTCAACGTACTCTCAATAAAGGTCGCATACCCGAAATGGCTCGTTACCTAGTTGAGTCACCACACGATTATGTATTTTCAGCTATTACCGCCTCAATTGGTGCTGAGATCGATTTTATTGAAGTAGATAAAAACAGCAATATTGGCAGCTTAAAAGTACCAATGGATGCGCAAATTTTAATAAACGATGGACAACACCGTCGAGCAGCTATTGAAGAAGCCTTAAAAGAGCGCCCAGAGCTCAGTCAAGACAACATCGCTGTACTATTTTTTGTAGACGAAGGCCTACAACGCAGTCAACAAATGTTTGCCGATTTAAATAAATACGCAGTGCGCCCTAGCCCATCGCTTGGCACCATGTACGATCACCGCGATCAAGCATCTGAACTTGCTCGTTATTTAGCTTTAAATACAAAACCGTTTGCAGGATTTACTGAATTTGAACGCTCTACAATTGCCGTTAAAAGTAGTAAACTGTTTACCCTTAGTGGCATTAAACAAGCAAACCGCGTTTTACTTGGCAAAGGGACTAAGGAAGGCTTTAATGAAGACGAAAGGCAAATTGCTGCAAAGTACTGGGAAGCACTAAATATTTATATGCCAGAATGGATACAAGTACAAAACAAACAGCTTTCGGCTGCAGAATTTCGACAAGAGTATATTTCGGCACATGGTATTGGTCTTCAAGCACTTGCACTAGTTGGTAAAAGCTTACTAACTCTTAGTGAATCAGAAAAACAAAAAAAGCTTAAGTTAATTGCCAACATCAACTGGCTTAAAAGTAACCCAGCTTGGGCTCACAGAGCAATGCAACATGGCAGACTTTCAAAAGCTATGAGCAATATTTTCCTTACAAGCATGCAAATTAAACGTGAAATTGGCCTCCCTCTTTCGAAAGAAGATGTACAAAAAGAGAATGAATACTTAAACGCATGAAATTATTAAACCAGTACGATCTAGAAGACTACATTGAATTTATCGAAAACGAATCGTTTGCAGGTAGCCAGCTACATAACTTTGTAGCCGACACCCAACGAGTATACATGGCTGACAAACGCCCATGGGTATTAGGTTACAGTGGCGGTAAAGATTCATCTGCCGTAATGACCCTAATTTACTTTGCATTACTTGGTTTAAAACCAGAAGACCGCCACAAGCCCGTTTTTGTAGTCGCGTCCGACACCTTAGTTGAAACACCTATGGTGGTTGATCACGTCGATAAATCACTAAAACTAATTGAAGAAGGTGCAAAGCGCGAAGGCCTACCAATTACCTCACATAAAGTAGTGCCAAAATCAAACAATACGTTTTGGGCTAACTTACTGGGTAAAGGTTACCCTGCACCAACGCGTAACTTTCGCTGGTGTACAGAGCGAATGAAAATCGACCCAGTAAGTACCTTTATTAAAGAGCGCGTAAGCGAATACGACGAGGTAATCGTAGTGCTAGGTTCTCGCTCACAAGAAAGCGCATCACGTGCGCAAGTAATTAAAAAACACAAAATTGATGGTTCAGACTTAGCCGTACACACCACTTTAAGCAACGCCTTTATTTACACGCCAATTGATACATGGAGTGTTGACGATGTGTGGAAAATACTACGCCTGTGCCACTTAAAAACCGAAGAAACGCCATACGGCACTAAAAACAAATGGTTTGATAAGTACGACCTAGAATGGGAAAACCCATGGGGCGGTAAAAACCTTGTGTTATGGAACCTATACAAAGACTCATCAGGCCAAGGCGAATGCCCAATGGTTATTGATGAAACCACACCATCATGTGGTAACTCTCGTTTTGGTTGTTGGACATGTACTGTAGTAACGCGCGACCGCGCAATGGAAAGCCTCATTCAAAACGGCGAGCAGTGGATGACACCACTACTTAAATACCGCAATATTTTATCGCGTAGTACATCGCCTAAGCTTAAAAAGAAATACCGCAACCATATTCGTCGCGATGGCCGTTTAGCGTTTAAAACCCTAAAAGAAGACAAAGAGCGCGTATTAACAGACGACTACACAACAGGCCCTTATAAATTAAAGTATCGCCAGCATGCCATGCGTTTACTGCTTAATATACAAAAGCAATTTAACGACCAAGAGCGTGATGTAGAGCTAATTACCGTTGATGAGTTACACGCAGTAAGGCACGAATGGTTAAACGATCCTAACGAACCAGATTGGGACGATACCCTACCCGTTATTGTATTTGATGCGCTAGGCATAAAGCTCGACTGGACAATAGACGACTCAAACCAATTTAGCCTAACCGAAGGTCAATTACTTAACGACATTGCACCTAAGCATGGCGTATCGCCGCAAATGGTTAAAAAATTAATAGACGTTGAAACTCAAATGAGTGGCCTTGCCCGTCGTACAGGTATTTTTAATCGTATTGGCCGCTTAATTCAGCAAGATTGGGAAAGCGCCGAAGTTATTATTGCCTCTAATTTAGATATTCGTCAGAGCCAAATGCGCCAAAGTAACGAAGTTAAAGCACTTGAAGACGACCTAAAACAAATTACTGCATTGCTCAAAGCTGAGGGCATAGAATGATTTTTAAAACACTGACCCTAAATAACTTTCGAGTTTTTAACGGCCAAACCACTATAGACTTAGACCCGCGTAAAGAAGGCATGTTTGAGCGCCCTATTATTTTATTTGGTGGTTTAAATGGCGCGGGTAAAACATCTATTCTTACCGCCATTCGCTTAGCCTTATTAGGTAAACGCGCTTTGGGTGCTGTAATCACTAAAAAAGATTACCTAAGCTACTTAAACGAGCAAACCAATAAAACGGCAACCAAAGCCCAGCAAGATGCCGAGGGCAGTATAACGCTTAGCTTTTCACATACGCATCAGGGCAAACATAACCTTTACGAAGTAACCCGTAAATGGCAGCTAGAAGGCGATGAAAAGTTAACACTCACTATTAATGGCGAGCAAGATACCTCATTAAACTCAGAGCAAGTACAAGCGTTTTTACATGAAATAGTCCCACCAGGTATTGGCGATTTATTCTTTTTTGATGGTGAAAAAATAGCAGAGCTCGCAGAGGACGACACCGGCTCTTACTTAAAAGAGGCCGTACAAAAACTGCTAGGAATCGATATTATAAACCGCCTAAGCAACGACCTTGATATTTACTTAAAAGGCCTAGGCGCAGAAACCGCCGACAAAGACACCCTTAAAAAAATTAAAGCCGCAGAAGATCAAAAACACCAAATTACTCAGCAAGTAAATGCCACACGAGATAAAGCCGACAGCATTGGTGCACAATTAACCGAGCTTAAAAACAAAATAGCCGCCAAGGAGCACGAAATACAGGCCCAAGGTGGCGCATGGGCTAAAACCAAAGATCAAGAGCAAGCACAGGCCTCTGAGCTTATAGAGCTTGAAAAAGAGCTAACCGCTAAAATACGCCAAGAGCTAAGCGGCAGCCTACCAATGGCACTTGCGCCAACAGCTATGCAAAATTTAATTGAACAGCTAACCAGCGATCAACAAATTAAACAAGCTAAAGCCTTTGGTAACGAGCTAGTGCAAGCCTTACCAAACCTTGAAAGCGCGCTTAATCAAAAGTTTGATACCCAAAGCAGCGATATAATGGCAACTGTAAATAGTTACTTTGGTCAACTGGTAAATCAAACGGCGCTTGCAGAGCCAAAGCTAGATATTTCAGACTCTGAATTTGCGCTTATAAACGCACAGGTACAAGAGGCTTCACAATCGCAAGCGCTAATAAAAGAGCTTTTAACAGCGCTTACTCAAACGCAAAACAAATTAAGCTCACTTTCAATTAATATTGAGCGAGCGCCAGACGCTGCCGACTTACACGAGCTTTATACATCGCTGCGCGAACTTGAAAAACAACGCGATACAACAAGCAAAGAGTACATAAGCGAACTCCTTAAAGCTAAAGAGTTCAAAGCTAAAGAGTTAGAGCTAGCTAAACGCTTAGAGAAGGACTACGCCAAGCTTAAAAACAACCACTCAGCCGATAAAGCCGTTGAGCGTGTAGAGCTTAGCCAATATGTATTGCAAGACTTTAAACACGCCCTTACAGAGCTGCGTGTAACGCAATTAGAAGAGCTATTTGTAAAAGCATACCGTAAGCTTGCCCGTAAAGAAGACTTAAAGCTTTCAGCTAAAATAGACCCAACCAGCTTTGACGTAAACTTAGTCGATGCCGAAGGCGTTATCATTAACCGTAAATCTATGTCGGCAGGTGAAAAGCAAATATTTGCTTTCGCTATTTTAGAAGCACTTGGCAAGCTTTCGGGTAAAGTACTGCCTGTAGTAGTAGATACGCCACTGGGCCGTTTAGATTCAAAGCACCGCGATAAACTAATTAAGCACTACTTCCCAGAGGCCAGCGAGCAAGTAATACTGCTTTCTACCGATACCGAAGTAGACGAAGACTTTTACCAAGCCATTGAGCATAAAGTATCTCACGCATTCGAAATTGAGTTTAACCAACATACTAATTGTTCAACCCTGCGAGAAGGTTACTTTTGGGCAGAGCTTGCACAGGAGGCCATATAACATGCTCCCACAAACTATGTGGCTTAATAAAGCCGTTGAAGAACAGCTGCAAACCCTTAAAGGCAAAACAGGCGTTACACCCAACGTAGCAGCCCGTATCGCATTTTTTCGCTCTATCGAAAAGGGGTTTATTTTTAATAAAGAAAAAGACTACAAGCTCTCTGGTAGCCTTAAACTCGATAAATTTACGTGGTTGGGTAAAACCCAAATGGTAACTGAGTTATTACTTAAACAGCGCTACCCTGAGTATTCTGATAAAGAATTACAAACAGCATGGGCAGCACATGTTGAGGATGGAATTAGCTCAATACGCAACCAAAGTACACTTGTAACTTTAGTGAATGCGATCTTATGATCTCTCTCATTTAATTTTTTAGGAATTACTGCACTTAAGACAGTTTTAAATCAATTTTTATATTGTGTAGGCTAATGATAAGTACTGAACTCTATACCATTATGAGAAAAGTGTAATGGTTGGAACACCTCCAACCATTTTAAATAATTACTATGCCATAGATTTTTTAATCTTCTCAACAAGTTCTTCTTTAAAGCGGCTCTGGTTCATTTTTCTGACGGCAGATGTTTCTTTTTCTACTACATACTCACCTAAAAGCTCCTCAATGACTCTGATCTTTGCCTCACGAGAAACATTAGGAAACATCTGATCAAGATATAAATTATAATAATGCTTAACATCGACACTCTCATAATCTGTTCCTATATAAGCCGCTTTTATTTCAAAATAATTTTTAATTATGTCGTACGACTTAACTAGGTATTCCCTATCCTCAGTAAAAACTTCGTCGTATTTTTTGCTGAAAATACTTTGTTTAGAGCTAGTTGCTTTCTCAGGATTCCCATTTATTGAATATAGTAACTGACCAAACCTGACCATCGAAATCGTCATATCATAGTCAAGATCATCTTTACCAATATCTCCTGATTTCCTTACATAGTTTACATTTTTCTCTTTAAGATAACTCTCCAGCTCTAATTGCTTTTCATTTAAAGATCTTAAATCAGGTGGCGAAATAGCATTTTGGCTATTTGTATATTCCGCTATTTTACTTACTTCTCCACTATCGGTTTTAATTTGAAAAATCCTTACAAGAACTTCACTTTTAGGGAGGTAGTCTATAATATTTCGTTCATTATCTTCATTAAAATTGTGGATTGTTCTTAAAGTTTGTCCACCATTTAAAACCTGAAAATTACTCATTGAAATTTTCATCTGAGTTTGGCCATTAACTGGCTCAGCTTCAATTTTATCAGCAACAATCGTTATTCCATTGTTGTACATAAAAAACTTCTCTGGGTGCTCTTCCAGAGATTTATAAATATTTGAATTGTACTTGGATTTACTAACAAAACCGCGCACATTATCGAATAACACTGAAAAATCTAAATGTACATCATTCAATTCATTGTAATCTTCTAGATCATATCTATTTCTCATCTTCGGATCATTACATGTAATTCTAATAACATCACTACTTTTAAGTCTTGCAATATATGATCTAGCTGTAGCTAATGAATTTTCAGAATAGGACATTAGTGCATCATTCGGTAAAAGTAATGTTGCATTAATCGGCTCTGGTCGAATAGACATGAAATCTGTAATCTCAGAAAGAGAAAGTGGGACTATTTCTATATCGTAACTTTGAACAAAGTTTTTAATATGTTTATCATCAATATTTACGGGGTTTGAATCGTTACTTACTATATAAAGCTTTGTTTTCCATACTTCTTTAGAGTCATATAACGACTTTATTCTTTCAGCGAAAGATTTAGGTTTACCAGTTAATTCATCAAAGTCATCCGAAAAGATAGCATTTATATACTTAGTTGAATTAATCACATCATTTATTTTTTGCTTTGAATCTGCTTTAAACCCGTTTCTATACTTAAAGTTAAATAGGTTTATTGTGTTATTCTCATCATCAATATAAACAGCATCGATTCCGCAATCATCACTTTTGTCTTCACCCAAAATATTGTTGAATTCGGTATCGGTTACATAGGTACTTACTTCGTCTGCATCATCAACAGCGAATAAATTGTCCAAAATAAAGTAGTAAAAACCTATTCTCTCTCTATCTACATCTTGTGCCACATTTATGTGTTTAACTTTTATTAACTCTTTGAAGTATTTTTCACATTTAAGCCCCAGTAATTTAAAGTCATTAATATTAGCCATTTTATTTTCCTTGTATTAGTTGGATTCCAAAAAGTTTCTTAATAATTCTGAATCTAAGTTACTTCGAATTTCCCAAGTACCTTTGTTAACTTTCTTATAAATATTAAATTTACCTGTAAAAAGGTCTGCATCAGATGAGTTACTGTAAATTGCTCTCCTAACACTTGTTTTCCAAGAGCCAAAACACTTCCTTGATGATGAACTCTGTATTTTTTCGTAGATATCCTGCAAAGTTGCTCTTCCACCAAGCGTATCTACTATTTTGTAAACCTCTTGGTTCCATGTACCTGAAATTTGTTCTTTTAAATCTAAGACTCGACTTTCTAATTCATTGATATTTTCGTCGGATGGAGATACTTCAGCAGTTATTTTATCTTTAAGTTTCAATAGATTTTTAAACTTATTTAAAGTGTTTGAATTTATACTCGCGTTTTGCTCAAGTACTGTCATGAAACTATCAAAAGATTGGGAGCCTGGAATAGCGAACTCATTATTGATGTAAGATTCGAACTCATCAATTTGCCTGAATAGCTCCCCTACTCTTGTATCTAAATTTGATATAATCCTTTCCCTATCAGTACTATCAATTTCTACTTTTATCGATTTTTCAAAAGCATCATTTAAAATAGGTTTAAGCTCATCAACAATTTCATCTACTTCGTCACACTCCTCCTCTGTGACATCTGCAGAATGTGCGACTCTATTCCTGAGTTCTGTTAGCTTCTTCCAGCGAGCTTCTAGATATGAAGCCTCCGTATCAACAGAACCTTTAAAAAATTTGTCCCAATTTGAGATAGGTACGTATTGCTTTAATTTTTCCAAATCGACATCATTATGACTTTTATAAGCTCTAATCACTTTATGTAAGTTGCTATTATTTAGTTCTTGATAAGGTACAAAAAGCGCATCCGCCAAATGATTAAAATCTACTTTGTGTAATTCAGATGCATATTCTTTTCCATTATTTTTTCTATCTCTACTAGTATTTTTTTTAACTACTTCTGGTGAGTTATTATTAACCCAATCTTTACCCACCTTGGTTATCATAAAAAAAGTTATCAACCTTCTCATTAAATTTTCAATTTCGTGTATCTTTGAATAAGCTAAGCACGAGTTATTATGGGCTAAATCGTTTAATAAAGTTTCGACCGTGAATCTTTCTGTTTTACATGCGCTACGTATCATCTTCAAAACTTCTCTAAAGCTTTCTAAATTCTCTTCAAGCGAAGAAACTGATAAGTAAAAATACCTTTGATGTTTATCACTTACAATTCCACTCTTTAAAGAGTATTTGTACTTTTGATTATTGAAACTAATGTTACTTTTAATGAAACTCAGTGGCGTCTTATCTGTTATGAACTCTTTAAATCTCTCTGTTGACTTAAGGAAGTTAAATAGGCCAGAGCTACTATCTGTATTATCAATAATAATAAGATATTCAATAGAAAAACTTTTTAATTTATTCATTCAATAATTCCCAAAACGCTTTATCTTTAATGCGTTTAATCTGTTTTTCACCATCGATATAAAGACTGGTGTGTTTTTCAAGTTCGCGGATATTTTTCATCAGGAGTTCTTGTTCTGATTTATCATCTTTGTTGAAGATTCCTTTAATATCTTGGGTTTTTATTTGCGCAACGCGATGCACAATCCAGCTTAGGACATAAGCTGAATAGTCGTTTTCACTGGTTTTGAAATGGGTAATGTCTTGGGTTGATAAAATAACGCCCACGCCGTATTCACGGCCTTCTTTTAATATTTTGCGAAGACTTGGGAAGTTTTGCGACATAAAGTTATCGGCTTCATCAACCAGTACTAGCTTAGTAACTTGCCTAAAGTCACCTTGTACTTCTGGCTTACCTTGCTTTTGCATTTGCGAATAAAACAAATCAAGAGTAAGCGCCACAATGAGGTTTTGGATTTCACTAGGATAACCAGCTAGTTCAATCACGGTTATACCGTCAATAAGCTCATAGAGACTAGTCATTTGTTCAGGCTGATCTTCAAAAATTTTGAAGCGAGCTAGCTTAGATAATGCTGCATAAAGTGAATCTTCTTCCACTTTTTCTTGGTTTAAAAATAACTGCCAAATATCTTCAATAGTTGGAGCTGGTTTCGACCATGTACTTGGGTTTTCAGGACGAATACCTGCTAAGTCATAAGCTTCCAGAATAATATTTTCTAGTTTGAGTTGCTGCTTAGGCCCTAGGCCATATGCTTTAGACATTGTTTGTGAGAAACCTGCCGCAGTATGAATTGGCAGCATAGGTGTATCACCAAATAAACTCAAAGGATTATATGGAAGCTTGAACAACTTATACTTTTTAGCGTTAGTCGCATTTATAAACTTATCATCCACATAATCCGACTTATAATCGAAAATAAGAACGCCAATTGGCTTACCATCTACATTATTATGTTGATTACGATAAAGCTGAGTCACTACCGACTTAGTACACTGGGTTTTACCCGTGCCCATAGTGCCGATAATACCTGAGTTGGTATTCATGAATTTAGCGGTATTGGTAGGCTCCCAGTAAACAGGGACTCCTGTTTGCTTTTCATGACCAACTAAGACCGATAAATTTTCTTTTTGCTGAGGTAACTCATCGATTTGAACTTTTGACGAGTTAACTTCCTTTAGGGGGCTGACGTCTTTTTGCGATTCTATCTTTTCTTTACTCTTAGATGAAATTAAATCCTCTTGAGGCTCTATTGCAGCCATTATTTTACTAGCTTCGGGCACAAGAAACTCTTGCTTTTGTGTTGAATTAGTTACCTGGCTTAGTATACGTTTAACGACGTGCTCATATACAGTAACGTGTGCTTTGACCCATTCAACCGCTTCTTTATTTGAACTAGTCACTTGAAGAGCTTGACGACAAAAGTCGGCTAGTCCTTTTTCTTGTAATTCAACTTTTGAAATTAAATTTTGTACAAAATAAAGTGTTAAGCCATAGGCGCTGGCGTGAACTTTCAAAAGAGAAATATAAAAATATTTATTAAGCTGTAAGTCTAACTTACGGTTTAAATAAGTTTGGATGCATTCACCTTCAATAATATTTTTTTCGTGAGCAATAAAAGCGCTTGCATGCTCCATGATTTCTGCAACATCATAATTACTAAATGCATTTTTTACATGAGCAAAGCTCGTGTCATCCACACGTACAATAGTTCCTTCAGTTAATAATAAATCCATATAAAATGCGGCATGACCCAGAGAGTTGCTTCGTATTCGACTCGCGACGTCATGTTTAGTAAGGGGGATTAAACTTTCTTCAAATACACTTGCTAAAACGGTTCTTTGAGACGCCAAACTGAATTCACTATTTAAACTAACAGTATCAGCGCCTGATTTACCATTAAAGTATATACCAACGGTTTCCCCAAAGGTTCTAACAACATAGCGTATTACAAAGTAGTCTTGTACAAAGCGAGCGTTATCACAAATATCTACAGATAAATTAACTGAATCTCTCTTTGTGTAGCTATATTCTTGCAGTTTTGATTTAACAGTATTTAAAATATATTGAATATCATGATCACTTATTTCTAAATAAGATAAATGTCTATAAGTACCACGACCACTTTGATAGATTAATTCTCGGTCGCAAGCAGCTCCAATACCGGGCTCTGGCCTATCAATCAACATATCATTAGAGCATATCTTTTTATCCGCAGCCTTTGTTTGTAGTAACTGCCATGCAACACCATTTGGAAAATCGAGCAGCGTATTAGCTATAGTCTCAACTTTTGGTAGTTTTAACGGTTTCACGTACTCATCTACTAACTCTAAGTAACCAGATTCTTGCCATCTAAGAATTTGGTTTTCAGCTACCGCAACATCTATATCTGCCGTTTCATGCAAATGCCAAGTTAAGTCTTCTAGCGGTGCAGGCGATTTATTTATCAACCAGAACTCATTAAAAAGCTCTCGTGATAATGAAGGATTGATGATCAACCGAATTTCATTCTCCTCAAGCCCACAACAAAGCTCTAGAAACATATAAAACTGCTTTAAGTTACTAAATGTTGTTCTCAATGCAGGGAAAAGTGGCTCTCGTAATTCACTTAAGTTAGCTTTGACAACTGCTTTTATAACTCTTTGAGAGACTGTTAGCTGAGAAAGAAAAGTTTGTTTCGCTTTTTTCTCAATTTGCCTTATACGCTCTCTAGTAACGTCAAAATCTTTACCGATCTCTTCTAATGTTTCACTTTCTCTATTGATACCTAAACGACGAGTTAATACTTGCTTGTCTCTATCTTTCGCTACATTAAGGTAACTTTCTAAGCTTTTTGATAACTCAGTTTCTAATTCACCCAACTCAATATCATAGTTATCAGATACGATAACAGATTCGCTATCTGAAGAAACAGAGTATTCGCCAGATAAAAGCGCTTGCTTAAACTCATTAAATTTTTCAAGTTTGCCATTGCCAAAGCCATTTAACGCCAACATTTGATGATCTTTTAATGCGATAACTTCATCAACGGTAATATCTAGAGATATTGATCGCAATATTAGATTAGATAAGGCTTTATAGTCCTGTTCAACTAAAATATCTTTAAGTAATAATCCATTGTTTTCGTTTCTGGCACTAATATTTTGGACTGAATCATTCAAAAACTCTTTTAATCTAAAGAAAGGTAAAAGATAACTTTCACTATTATCCATAAGTTCTGCTAAGTCACCTTCAGTTAAAGCAAAAATATCCTCTGCTGAAATATTACGCTTTAGACTAATTAATAAATTTTCTATTAACTTTTCAAACTCATCAGGGTACTCAAATTCTACATGGCATGGTTCACTTTCTAACTGGACTTCTTCATCCACTTCTTTTAAGCTAATATCGCCAGCAGTAATGGCTTGAACTTCCTTGATATCATCTTCATTAATTTTTTCAGAAGGGATGTACTGTTTGTCTGTAGTTACTTTGAGAATAAAACCTTTTAACTCAGGAAACTCTTGCTTTGATCGGAGATCGTCACTTATTTGGCTGATCTGGTTGCTTTGGAAATAACGCATCCAACCAAAAGAAATTTCCGCTGTAAGCATATTACTAGCGGAGTCTACTTTAGGGTTTGTTCTAGCTGTTTTAAGGTCATTTTTAAAAGCAATGGCAAAGCCACTAACATAGTTTTCAACATCACATAACCTATACATACCTTGCTGATAAAACTCTTTCTCTGCTAATAAATTTGAAAAATAGCCTCTTGGAAAAAGTTTATATAACTCATAACGTTCTACTTGTGTTAATACGTGCTGCATAAACAAAGAACGGTAGACCCTTCCTTTAAAAGTCTGCTCAGCTAGCAAACCGTACATGAAGTTTTTTAATTCAATTGCCTGTTTAATTGCTTTGGTAAAATCATTTCCTTTTTCACGGGTTTTCACCTCAAGTGGTAGTAAATATATTTGATGATTTTTAAAACCTACAAATAAAAGGTCATCACTCATAACTTTAAGCTTCTTATTTTGTAGGCGCGCAGCAAAATCAGATTCTGAAATTTTCAGGCCTAAATTACCAGTAACCCTAATAAGTTCAGCAATTGAAAGTGGTACCCATGTAATATCACTTTCTAACAAAAGCCCGGCTATAAATTTGTAGGCAGCAACAATACCTTGTTTTTCTTTCAGATCATTTTGAATACCTGTAGTTTGTGGCTTTCCAGCGGCCTTAACGACATCCAATAACCACTGGCCACTAATTGCGTTAAATGAACTAACTAATTCACTCGACTCTTCTTTTAATAACCCTCGATACAAATCTATTCTCGAAGAAATAGTAATTGCATCGTATGCTGTTGAACTTGTGTATTTGTCAGAATAATGAACAAGTAACGTATTTTTTTCGTCAAAAAATTCTAATGTTACTTTTGGATCTATAACACAAGTCCAAATGCTCGAATTATATGAAGATCTCAATGATTTTTTGAACGTATCTTTAACTGCTAATGCAGGTACTACTCCGGGATTATAACTTGCCGTATCATCGCGTAATGGCTTAAACAAACTGTTAAATTTAGCTGCAAATTCCACTGGTAAGCTAAAGCTTTCTAGGCCTTTTAAACCAAAACCTGTGTAGTAATTGTCATTTTCTAAATATGAAGCTTCACCAGTAATTAAGCCTGTACAACTCACTCCAGTCTTAGAATTAATCGCTAACTTATCAACTAACTTAACTTTCTCGTTATTTTTGAAAAAAGAAATATGTGCATAGTCGTATTTTTTCTCAGCTGTTTTTTTGCTGTAAGTGAGCTTATTTTTTATAAGGCTAATTAATGCGTCTGTTTCATCAACTTTTTCTTTATCTGTTTTACGCACTAACTCACGTTGAGTGTCTATGTCTTTAGATTCTGAGAACTGATCAAAAAGTGAATTATGGAGCCTGTCATCGTACATAGTGATATGTACGTTGAGAGCGACTAATTTCTTTTTCCGGAAATAATCAACAACTCCAGCAAAAACATATTCATTTCTTTGGTTATGAATTGAATTGATTAGCAATGAAGTATCACTATTACGTTCAAAAAGCATACTAAAGCAACTAGTAAAGTCTTGTAATTTCTCTTGTACTAACTTAGCTACATAACTCTGATTACTTTGTTGTTGAGGTGCTATTTGTAGCCAAAAACGATTATGAGTGGCGGGTTTACTGAATGCATAATCAAACTCACGGTCATAGACGATAGGGAGTAAACCTGCAGGATTAAGCTTATCAAGTGTAACTTTTGGCAAACTAGAGATTGAAGTATCTGTTCCTTCTAGTAATTTCACTAAATGCAGCATATAACTTAACACAATAGGATGAAAAGGTGTAAGCCAGTCATTAGGATTATCGTCCTTGTCAAATGCACCATGGTACATACCGATTTGTACTAATTTTTTATGCTCTGTTGAGAGTGAACTATTAGGTAAAGAGTTAAGCAGATTATTAAATTGTTCTAATAATTTAGACACTAAATTCTGTAACTCAACAGGCCAGCTTGTAAGTGAAATGATTGTTTTGTTTTGTTTCAGCCAAAGATATAATTCGCGATAATGATTAGCTAACGTAATGTCAATTTGCCTAATTTCATTTACAGTAAATTGTTCCCCTGTATCTTCATTCAAATAAAGCAGCTCTTTATCCGCAAAGTCAGATTCAATCATACAAAGCTGTCGAGCGCCGACTGAAAGCTCTTTTTCTTTACCTGCATATACTACACACTTAGACTTATACTGTGCGATTCCTTCCAAGCTCAAGATGTTATGAGCCCTACTTTCATCTAAAATGCTAGGTAATTTAATTGATTCGAGATTAGCTTTACCGAAAACACTAATTGGTAACTCATTGTCTTTAAACTTAAGTCTTGCTGTTAATGCTGCCTCTTGTTGCAATAAAGATAAAAAATTCACCCTTCCATTTATTGCTAAGTCTATCAACGATTCAGGCTCTGTTATAGAAACTGATTGATTGATTTGATCATTAAATACTAAGTCATCAGTAACATTATCAAAGTTCAGTTGTCCTTTATTCCGCTTAAATTCAACCTTAAGCTTTTCCCATACATTAACTAAATGAAATGAATTATGAGGTATTAAGACAAAATTAAACTGAATTTTTTCAGCGCTACTATTTCTGTTCAATTTTAATTGAAACAGCTTAGGTGTGCCGTCATAATTACATTTAGCGGTGATTACGCTATTTTTCTCATAGTTGCCAACTTGAGGGTCGGCAAAGTCTTTTAAAGAGTAATCACCAACAATAGTTATTTCATCTTTTTTTAGTAAAGTATCTCCTTTAGAGAATCTAAATTTGATTTCCAATGCTCCTGGCATTGCCTCAATTAGGACACTATTTCTTTTTTTCTTCGCATCATGCGGCTTTACAAAAGGATGCTTTTTACCATTTACTTCAAGCTGTTCATAAATTAACTTGCGTGTTTTATTTGCTTCTATTTCATTTTCAACATCGCTGTATTTGAGGCTTTTCCACTTATCGCTATCGATCAAGTTATCTTTTATAAATTTTTCACCAAACCCAAGCTTTTCAAGTTCAGTATTTAATTCTTCTTTACTCTCAGAGTAATCATGTTTTAAGCTGCTGATCGCATTATATAAGTTGCTATTTTTTTTTATATCGTTCTTGATAGCTCTTTTATCATTAAAATCTAGCAATCGCTTATCATCAAACAAACCATGCTGCTCAAACTTTAACTCATTATTAATAATAGAGTTGTATAAAGCTTCATAACCGAAAATACTTAAGTTCTGTTCCTCAACGTCTTGCCTTTGCTTATCGCATATAGCCTCTACAATCTCTTTATGCGAATGCTTTTTTGCTAAATAATCGAGTTTTCCACTGACAAATTCTGCTGTAAGGACCTGCCCTACAGCACTTAAATCTTGGCAACTTGTGAGTATTGTTTCAAGCGCACTATTATGGATAACAAATAAACTTGTATTTTCTAAGTCATTAATTGCGTCTCTTACATTTGCAATAAAATCTTCACTAAATGTTTCTTTTTCTTTTGTGGCACTATCATGCAGCATTATTACTAACCTCGAGCCCCAAACAGTCTCAATATATGGAATAGCTACACCATCTATCAGAATTGTACTTGATATTGTGTTCGGGACTAAGGTTCGTGCATAAAAAAGCTTTTTAGCTTTATCTGGGTCAGAACAGATATAGTGAAATTTTGTTGAGCTTAATTTTTTAGCCTTAATTTGCTCGATAAGAGAGTTAATTAAAAAAGATTCAAATGGTATTTGTGACATATACTGCATCCCCGCTATCACTTAACTTAATGACGTTGCCAATATTCTCGTAAATTGCCAAAAGCGCTTGCTTTGACTTCAAATCAAAATAAATACCTCTTTGGTTGAACCCTTCAACGACTTCATCAATTAATAATTTTTCTTTGCTGCCTATAATGAGATTGGTTAAAATGAGAACTGTTTTTGTATTTAGTTGAAAATACCAGCCGCCTGCACGACCTTTGTTTACACGGAAATTTTTTGCAAAATTATCTGCGAAAGCGTCTCTAATTTTCTCGTTTGCACCAATACGGGTAGACGTTTTACTAGTCATTAAAAAAAGTTGTTTATGGTACGACAAGCCATCATTTATAGCTTCTTGGAATGTTGGCTTTTCTCCTGTAAAGGTAATATCAAATTTATCGCAAATAAGCTTATTTAGATGGTTAATATCATTTATATGGCTCGAATCATGTGAAACTTGGTTTAATAACCAAAGTGGCGAACTGGAAATTAATTCTAAATACCCTAAGTGAGGAAAAACATCTAAAGCTATGCCATGCTTTTTATCTAAAATTCTTTTAAAGCCTTTGGAGTAAGCAAGATAACGTTCTTTACTTGCTTTTTCGCCTTCCAAAATAAAGTAAACTTCCTGGCTTGAAGGTTCAGAGAATCTTGCATTGGGTAAGTGAAGGTGTAGAGAAAGTTGAACTAAATATAAAAAAGCATAAACTTCAATAACAGCCTCAAAATTTTCATTTAAATAATCAGGGTGGGCACTTAAGAATGTAAAATCCTGTTTAAGCTTATTTGCTAAAAAAGGTAAGTACGAAGCATTCGAGGTCTCACTGTAATATTCAACACATTGCTCTCTGGTACTTAGGTTGATTATTTCTTCTAAAAAATTACTCCCATCGAAATCTATGTCTACAGCCTCGAAACCACTAAGCATTGTGTTGAAAACATCAACCATAGTTTTGGTTCTAGCTAAAGCTCTCGGGGACTCATATACTAGATTTTCATAAGGTGAAATTTTTGATTTAGTAATATTTTTTATATAAACTGTTTTGATCAAGTCATGTAAATCTTTTGTGTTTCGCTTACTTTTTATATCTTCTAAAACTCGGGTATAAAGCTCATCCCTATTTCTATGTTTACACGCTAAGCCAAATAAATTTTGATAAATATTCTTGTATACTAAAAGCCAATCAAGGCCTTGGCTTTGTGGTGTATCCGGCCCAATAGGTAAGTATCTGATTGCATTATTTGTATACTTGAAATTTTCAACCTCAAACTGCTGAATTGATGCTTTCAATTTATCCATTAAAATATACTCCCTGAAACGGTATAGCCTCTTCTACCTTTTTTTGCCTCTGCGATTAAGTTATCGGTGCCTTGTTTGTCAAAAACACGTATTTCTTTTGTTTTTGATGTCGCGTTTATAAGCTCTCTGATAAATTCATCTAATTTTGTAAATTCGTTATGTAAACTACGATTTGGAAGATAACCATTTTTAATATTGTGTATAAGTTTAAAAACTTTAATATCAAGATTTAAATAAAGCTCTGCGTCCTGGTTTACAATAAATTTTATTTCTAATAGACAGGGACTAAAGAATATCTTTTCTTCTAAATATTCAAGATCTAACTCAACTTCTAATTTATTACATACCACAAAGTCATCTAACTCTCTGCTTACTACAAAGCCACTTAATTCTGCAGGTACTTTTCTATTAATATAATTCAAAATGCTTTCTAAAATATTTTTTTCAAACAGCTCAACTAGGTAATCTTCATCGCTATGATCAAATTTGTTTTTAGAAAGCCTTTGATATAATTCTAAATAACTAATGAAGATCTGTTCTGGGAATAAATTGACTAACTTACTATTAGGGAACTCTTGCTTAATTTCTTTATTCATTATCCATGAAAGCCGAGCAACATTTACATTATCTAATTCACAACCTGCTAGTTCAATTAAGTAATTTATGCTTTTTTCTGTTTCATGGGGCAGGGAGCCTGTTACAGACTCCAAAAAAAATGAGTCTAGGACTTCATTACTTTTCGAAAGAGGATCATGTAAAACTATTTTTTCAGAAATTTGATTATCTAAACGTGTAAACAGATTACCAATTAGTCCTTGTTTGTTTTCTGTTGTTAATAATTGATAGATAAAATCAACGAAGAGTCTAGGAACTAAAAACTGTTCGTTATAAAATCTAATTACTCCGAAAAGATAGATCAGAGCATTTTGAAAATCCTTTTCTCTCAGCAATTGAAAATTAAATGCTAATTGGCTCTCTATTTTTTTTTCATAGCAGTAAAGACTATGAAATGGATTTTCATCACTTTCACTCGTTAAAGCTTGTAAAAACCTAGCAACAAACTCCGACTCTACTCTCCCCTTTGTAAAATCTAACCTCGGATAACTTTCGAAATCATAAAAATATGCATTTTCTATTTGGTATCCTTTTTCGTGTCTGTTTTCTAGAAATCCAGAAAATAGCGCTTTAATGTCGCTATGCTTTTCAGAACCAAACTTAATAAACTTCTGAAACATACCAATATTAATACCAACAGCAAGTTTATGCTGTTGTTTCTTCTGTTCTTCAAAAAGTTCATCTAGGCTATCCACAGCGGTGCCATGTTGAGTTTTTCCATGAGTAGCATCTAGATGAAATAAAACATTTTGAAACTCTGGTTTATTGCAAAGGCGTGTCAATACCTCTGATTTACCATCACCACTACTACCACATAAGAATAAGATACTATTAGTTGAGGCCTCTTTCAGTTTACACTCGAAATCAATTGCTATTTCAGGCTCTATGTATAGGTATTCCTTGTATTTATATTCATCTGGCTGCTCACCTTGGCGAATTGTTGATACTGAATAAGGAGATGACTTTGATAAAACGCTGAGGGCTTCTTTTAACCGCATAATTGACCTTTATCCAACGTAGTGCGGTTTAATAAAACCGCTCCTTGGTTTATTTATTAACAGCGCGAGCTATTAATCTAGCATTCATTTATAACTAATCTACAGGATCATAATTAATAAATACAGAGATAAGAGCAATATTACGCCCTAAGTAGTATGTTTTCATTACAAAAAAGCACTGTTTAACTGCTATAAACCAATGTTATTTACACTTTTACCTAATTTTCTACATCTTTGAAAGTATTAAATTTATATAAAACATGGCTGTTATTTCCCCTGCAGTGTAACGGCTTGAATAAACGCTTATTCAAGCCGTTATAAGCTTACCAAGCGTTTTAAAGGTTACATTACATGCAATCGCTTTAGCTGCTGGCCTTTTAATAACAACTACCTAACCCTGTTTATATTTAAAACTTGGTTTATACTAAAGTGTTGTAATTTTTTAGAGTAATAAAATGCTAAGAATCGCTTTTGTTGTATTACTAATCTGTAGCTGTAGCGTATTAGCCTGTGCCAAAACACTTAAAGTAGGCACTAATGAACGCAACTGGCCGCCTTATGTGGTGGCAGTTAATAACAATTTAACCGGCGTTGAAATTGATGTGGTAAATACGATTTTTAACAGCTCACCTTTTTGTTTAAAGTTTATGTTGCTGCCTACTTCTGCTCGTGCTTTTGAAGAGTTAAAAGAAGGCCGTATTGATATTGTTTTTGCAGCCAGCATAACCCCTGATAGACAAAGTTATGCCTATTTTAGCGATACTTATCGCGATGAAATAATGCGCCTTTATAAATATAGCGACTCTCCTGATATAAATAACCTAAGCGATATTTTTTATAGAGATTTAACGCTCGCTATTGGTCGCGGTAGTTATTATGGCGCTGCATTTGCGCAGTTTAAACAAAATCATCCTGCTCACGTTATTATGATGCCCACAGCCGACAAACGCTTTGCTATGCTTAGTAAAAACAGGGTTGATTATGCAATAGAAGACGAAGTAGCTGCACAATATTTTATAAACCAACATCCAAGCGTTAAGCCTGTTCCTAATATGGCGGCCATTAATAAGAGTTCGATTCATTTAATGTTGAGTAAAAAAACCATTAACCAAGTCGAGTTACAAACTATAAATGAGTTAATTAAGCAAAATAAAAGTAACATACACGCTATTTATCAGCGGTTATAGCTTTTAAGCTTTATTCTTTTACCTTTCATCTTTGGGCGTGGATCTGTATAATCCGCGGCCTATTATTTACTCTATCGCTTGTTTATTTATGCGGCACCTTGCTGCAGCTTAACCCTGCCATTAATTTTCTAGGATTACTTTTTTTGATCTCCACCGCAAATATTACGATGCAGTTTGGCGCAGAGCCGTTGTTTGAAAACATTTCAGCTAAATTTGGTAACGGTAACCGTTACGGTTTAATTGGCGCTAACGGCTGCGGCAAGTCGACATTTATGAAAATTTTAAGCGGTGCGCTTACGCCTAGTGCAGGTAATGTGTCTATTACGCCAGGGCTAAAATTAGGTAACCTAAGCCAAGATCAATTTGCGTTTGAACAATACAGCGTAGTTGATGCGGTAATTATGGGCGACGTTGAGCTTTGGAAAGTAAAACAAGAGCGCGACCGTATCTACTCGTTGCCTGAAATGAGCGAAGAAGACGGCATGAAAGTGGCCGAGCTTGAAAGCATCTTTGCTGAAATGGACGGTTACACCGCAGAAAGCCGCGCAGAAGAAATACTACTTGATGCAGGTATCGATAAAGAATTTCATTATGGTTTAATGGCGAACGTAGCCCCTGGTTGGAAATTGCGTGTGCTGTTAGCACAGGCACTATTTGCTAATCCTGACATTTTGCTACTAGATGAGCCAACCAATAACTTGGACATTCATACTATTACGTGGCTTGCGAATGAGCTTAACCAACGTAAATGTACCATGATTATTATTTCCCATGACCGTCACTTTTTAAACTCGGTATGTACGCACATGGCCGATATTGATTACGGCGAGCTGCGTATTTACCCAGGTAATTACGAAAAGTACCTTGAAGCCTCGGGCTTGCAACGCGAACAGTTATTAGCTGAAAACGCGAAAAAAAGCGCTGAAATAGACGAGCTGCAAGACTTTGTTAACCGTTTTGGTGCTAATGCCTCTAAAGCAAAACAAGCCAGCTCGCGCGCTAAAAAAATGGACAAAATTAAGCTTGATGAAGTTAAAGCATCAAGCCGTATGAGCCCGTCACTGAGCTTTGACGAAGGCAAAAAAATGTATCGCCAAGCGCTTGAGCTAACCAAACTTGGCCATGGGTTTGACGGTGAAACGTTATTTACCGGCGGCGACTTATTGCTTGAAGCGGGTGCGAAGCTTGCGGTTATCGGCGAAAACGGTGTGGGTAAAACCACCTTTTTACGTTGTTTAGTTAACGAGCTTGAAAGTTTACACGGTGAAGTTAAATGGTCAGAAAACGCGACCTTTGGTTACTGCCCACAAGACAGCAGCAAAGACTTTGATAACGACTTAACTTTATTTGATTGGATGTCGCAGTGGCGCACAGCTAAACACAACGATTTAATGGTTCGTGGCATGTTAGGGCGTTTATTATTTACCGCAGACGATTCAAATAAAAAAGCGCGTAACTGTTCAGGTGGTGAGAAAAACCGTTTGTTATTCGGTAAGTTAATGATGCAAGACGTTAACGTACTAATAATGGATGAACCAACAAACCACATGGATATGGAAGCCATTGAAGCGCTTAACAATGCCCTAAAAGACTTTAAAGGCACACTTATTTTTGTAAGCCATGACCGTGAGTTTGTATCGTCACTAGCAACGCGTATTGTTGATATTAAAGACAAGCAAGTGATTGACTTTCAAGGTACATTTGACGAATACTTGGCAAGCTGCGAAGAAAACAAAGTAGCTTAAGAGCTAGGTTAAAGAAATAGCCTAAACCATTTTAAAAGCGGTGCTTGTTTAAGCGCCGTTTTTTTGTGTCTGGGGTTCGGGGTTCTCTTATACACATCTCCGAACGCAATTAGTAATTTGACAGTAAAAAAGCAAAGAAAGGCTGTGTTTTTTTGCTCATTTGCACTCATTCTTTGCTCTTTGTGCAAATAATTTTTAAGTGATTTATTTACCACTGAAGGTTATGAGGCGCTGCATTTTACCCGCGTCTCGCAGCCCGAAGTCCGTTGTCTTCTCATTTACTCTCATTCGCTTCTCTGTGTTCAAATAGCTTTTAGTGAATTATGCACAAAGAGGGCTATGAGGCGCTGCGCTTAAAGAGTAGGTTAAAGGATAAAGGTTTCAGATTTTAGCACTAGCTCGCGCCTCGCAGCCCGTTGCCCGTTGCCCGCAGCTCGTAACTTTCAAATAATAAAAAAAGGAGCATTGCTGCTCCTTTTTAAATACTACTCAGATTTATTTAATATCAAACCTATCGGCGTTCATTACTTTTACCCATGCATTTATAAAGTCGTGTACAAAACGGGTTTTGTTATCGTCTTGAGCATAAAACTCTGCTAATGCACGTAAAATTGAGTTTGAACCAAACACTAAATCAACCCGCGTAGCCGTGTATTTAGTTTTACCGCTTGCACGGTCAATTATGTTGTACTCGCCTTTGCTTGCAGGTTCCCAGCGGTTGTTCATGTCAGTTAAATTAACAAAGAAGTCGTTACTCAGTACGCCTACGTTGTCGGTAAATACGCCATGCTCACTATTGCCATAGTTAGTGCCCAGTACGCGCATACCAGCTAGTAACACGCTCATTTCTGGTGCGGTTAAGCCCATTAATTGGCTGCGCTCCAGTAATAGCTCCTCGGCGGATACAGCGTAGTCTTTTTTCAACCAGTTTCTAAAGCCATCATGAATTGGCTCTAATGGCTCGAATGACTCTGCGTCGGTAATATCATCAGTTGCATCGCCACGCCCTGGGGCAAATGGTACGGTTACATCAACCCCGGCCTTTTTAGCGGCTTGCTCTACTGCAGCGGTGCCGCCAAGTACAATTAAATCAGCCATACTAACAGGCTTAGTTAAGCTCAATTGTAGTGTTTCAAGTGCGCTAAGTACCTTGGCTAAACGCGCAGGCTCGTTACCTTGCCAGTTATTTTGCGGAGCTAGGCGAATACGGGCGCCATTAGCACCACCACGGTGATCGGAGCCTCTATAAGTACGTGCGCTGTCCCATGCGGTATTAATTAAGTCGGTTTCACTTAATCCACAATTAAGTAGCTTCGCTTTTAAGTCGGTTATTTCAGCGTCGCTTAAGGTGTAATCAACCGTTGGAATTGGATCTTGCCAGATTAAATCTTCGCTTGGTACATCGGCACCTAAATAGCGCGATTTTGGCCCTAAATCACGGTGGGTTAACTTAAACCATGAGCGAGCAAATACGTCAGTAAAGTACTCAAAATCGTCATTAAAACGCTCAATAATTTTACGATATGCGGGATCGAGCTTCATTGCCATGTCGGCATCGGTCATTATTGGGTTTAAACGAATCGATGGGTCTTCCACATCAACGGGTTTATCTTCTTCTTTAATATTAACCGGCTCCCACTGATGAGCACCGGCAGGGCTTTTTGTTAGCTCCCATTCGTAATTGAGCAACAATTTACAATAGCCGTTATCCCATTTAGTTGGGTAGGTTGTCCATGCGCCCTCAATACCTGAGGTCATGGTATCACGGCCAATGCCACGGGTTTTATGGTTATTCCAACCTAGACCTTGCTCGTGTACGTCGGCAGCTTCTGGCTCTGGGCCTAAGTTTTCTTCTTTACCATTACCGTGAGTTTTACCAACAGTGTGGCCACCAACGGTGAGTGCTGCGGTTTCTTCATCGTTCATGGCCATGCGGGCGAAGGTTTCGCGGACTTGATCTGCGGTTTTAAGCGGATCGGGCTTGCCATTAACCCCTTCTGGGTTTACATAAATTAAGCCCATTTGTACTGCTGCTAATGGGTTTTCCATGGTATCGGGTTTATCAACCTGGGTATATCGCTCATCACTTGGGGCCAGCCATTCTTTTTCTGCACCCCAGTAAACGTCTTTTTCTGGATGCCAAATATCTTCACGGCCGCCAGCAAAGCCAAAGGTTTTAAGTCCCATTGATTCATACGCCATATTACCGGCTAAAATCATCAGATCAGCCCATGAAAGCTTATTGCCGTATTTCTTTTTAATTGGCCACAGCAAACGGCGAGCTTTGTCGAGGTTGGCATTATCAGGCCATGAGTTAAGTGGAGCAAAACGTTGATTACCCGTACCGCCACCGCCTCGGCCATCCGCTAAACGATACGAGCCCGCTGCATGCCATGCCATACGGATCATCAGGCCACCATAGTGCCCCCAATCAGCTGGCCACCACGGTTGGCTTTGGGTCATTAAGTTTTTTAGGTCGGTTTTAAGCGCCTCTAAATCCAATGAGTTAAAAGCGTCGGCATAATTAAAGTCGTTATCGTAAGGGCTGGTTTTACTATCGTGCTGATGAAGAATGTCTAAATTCAGTGAGTTTGGCCACCAATCTGTATTGGTGTTTTCAGTTGTGGTATTACTGCCATGCATAACTGGGCATTTACCCGCTTTATGATTATCCATATTGAGCTCCTTTTTAAGTATAAATAAAAACGCCCATGCTTACCGCTTTTGGTATTCACCAGTTGGGAGCGCTGTTATTTTATTGTCATTAAATGAATGACGTGTATGGTCTCTACTTATTCAATATACGTGTAGCTGCTTTGATACGCTAGAGCAAGGCGATGCTTTAAAACGATTACAATCATTTATAAATATGATGATGCTGCCAGCAAATGAATATTAAAACTTTTTATAAATTAGATGATCGTTATTAAAAATAGCCACGTAATGTATGCTGAAGGGTTTGAAAGTGACTTAGGTTATCTTAAGTGCACAGTGGAATACCCCCCTTCGCCATGAAATTATAGTTATAAAAGGTGTATAAATTATTTATGCACCTTTATTTCTTCCCTATTTTTAACTATTTGAATTTAGTTAAGTAAAAATTCAGGTAGTGACACATACACTAGGCCCTATCTCCTATTGTTCCCTGAGATGTTGATGTAGTTTTTTCCAGCCCACCTTGGGCTGGTTTTTTTTGCCTATAATTACTGCCACCCAAGTTAATACCATCTTCCCTATACTCACCCTAGTACCAATGATGTGCGCATGTTAAAGTTAGCGAAGCGATTAATTAATTTTTTAACTAGGCATATCAATGCGTTTTTATTTTTTACTATTTATTGTTTTTATAGGTGCTTCATCTGCAGTGCAAGCTGCTGATAAAAACACCGCGACCTTGGATGAGCAACAGCAACGTGAATTAGCGCAGCTAAAAGAGCCAATGTATAAGCCATTACTTGAGCGTTATATTCTCGACGAATTAAAGTCGGTACGCCAAGATCAACAAAAACTGCGTGAAGACTTAACCAAACAGGTCACTCATGCTCAGTTAGATACCGCTGATAGGGCGCTAACTTACACAACCGACACGATTAACAATGTATTTTTTATTATCACCGCCACCGCTTCTATTTTAGTATTGGTGGGCTGGAATTCACTACGTGATGTAAAAAATAAAGTAGAAGATATAGTAAATACACGAGTTAGTGTGATTACTGACGAGTACGAAGACCGCTTGAAAATTTTAGAAGAAAAACTGCGAGTTCGCTCTGAAGAAATACTCAGTAACCAAGAACGTATATCGATCACCAACGAAGTTCATTCGTTATGGATGCGAGCCAACCTAGAAAGTGATATTGCTAATAAAATTGAAATATTCGATGAGATTTTAAAACGTAAACCAGAAGATGTAGAAGCCATTGCCTATAAAGCGGATGCGTTATTAGAGCTAAATGAGACTGAGCAAGCTATTGAGCTTTGTAATCAAGCTATTGATATAGATAGTGATTATGGTTATGCCTACTGGCAAAGAGCCTGTGCATATGCTTTAACCCATGAACATGCAGATGCCCTAGCTGATATAAAAATGTCGCTTGAGTACTCGCCTAACTTGCGAAACGAGCTACTTCACGAAAGTGCTTTTGCCAGCCTACATGATAACGAAAGCTTTAATGCTATTGTTTCAAATGAAGCCTAGCGTTTAAAGTATAAATCTATTGATTTAGAGAGCAGCTCGTCGAGCTGCTCTTCAAAGTCTTCTATGTCAATTTCAAAATGATTTAAGTACGCTTTAGCCTGCACCTGAGATAAGTTCCGGTTTTTAACGCTATATTGACGCTCATCTTTTTGCTTGTCGTATCGGGGTAAAAATAATAACTGCGCATAATAAGGCGATTTAATGTGCTTGTTCGCAAAGCGACAAAAGTCTTCAATGTGGTCTACGCCATCAGGGCCTAAGCAGCCTGGTTCTACTCGATACATTACACGAATTTTTTTCTCGTCACTTAGCTGCATAATTAATAATTACCTAAAAAATAAAACCCTAACCACTTTACCATCTTTGATCTGATAACTTGAAATAAGCTCTGAACGTTTATCTATAACGTTCGCATCCGTTGAGCAGGTTTCTGATAGCTCATGGTCTATTACAATGTCACCATGCACAATACGCTTAATTGGTGATGAGCGCAGACACTTAAGTTTTTTAAACATAATGCCATAACGTGCTATTAGTTTTTCTTTGCCTTTAAATAATAGCTCATTCGGGAAAATATAAAACTCAACATCTTCATCATACATGCGAATAAATTCTTCAATGTTACGCGCATTGTAAGCGTTTACTAATTGCTCAACAACAGCAAGTGACTCACGCGACTGTTTTGCTTTGGCTTGTTGCCTTGCTGTGAGTGCTTCTTTCGCTTGTGTGACTGCTTGCTCAGCTTGCGCAACAGCCTGTGCTTTATCAGCTTTACTATTAGGCTGCTGTGCGGGCTTTGTTGATTCACTGCCCAGTACTTGAGAGTCATCTGCTTTTACTTTCTCAACAACCGGCTTTTTTGGTGTATTAGCCTCTTGGCTTAATGTATCAAGCGCGTCTTGTTGCTGCTGTGCGTTTTTTTGCTGTGTTTGTTTAGTCTCGTCCAGCTGTGTTGATTGCTCTATAGCATGACTATTTAACGTGAAAGCGGCCAATAAACAGGCACAAATAATAAATAAAGATTTCATGGATTTCCTAAGTACAAAGACTAAATGCAATTAAAGCGCAACATAGCAAATTTTAGGCCTCTGAGATAGTTATTATAACGTTATAACTCACTACCAATACTGCTCAACAGTGATATGCCCCGGCTCTTTTCGGCGATTACGCTTATAGTTTTGAGCCAATAATAATTCTGTGGTGTCTTTAACCATTTGCGGATTACCACACAACATAAATTGCGCGTTATTTGGTGTGGCGCATAATCCAACGTGCTCATATAAAGCGTTGTTTTCAATCACTGTGGTAATTCTACCAGCTAAGCCCTGTAAAGGCGCCTCACGGCTAACAACCGGAATATAGTTGAGTTGACTAGTGTATAATCTTTTTAGTTTGCCAATAAGCTCCTGATAGCTTAAATCGCTATTTTTCCGTACCCCATGCACTAAATTTATGTGTTGATATTTTTGCCATACTTCGCTCTGCTGTAGCATTGATAAAAATGGCCCAATTGCTGTGCCTGTACTCAGCATCCACAATTGCTCACTTGCTGGCACTTCATCTAGAGTAAAAAAACCAGTTGCTCGGCGCTCTATTAATACGGTGTCACCTGGTTTGAGAGTGGCTAAATGAGAGGATAGTAAACCATCAACCATGTTAATGAGGTAAAACTCTAAATCAGGACTTTGAGGGGCGTTAACATAAGAGTAGGCGCGAGCTATACGTTTATCACCGTCCATAATAGAAAGCTTTGTAAATTGCCCTGCTTTAAACGGCTCTACATCAGCGTGAACGGTTATGCTAAATAACGATTCATTCCACCATTTGACTGACTTTACTGTCGCATCAATCCAATTAGACATAGTTACTCCAGAGTTTAAGACGTGTTTTAGCTATCAGCTAAAACTTTAAAATTGTTCATTTTAAAGGCAAGCTTTATAACTTAAACATTAGCATTAAGTTATAAATACTGACAGGGAAATAAATGGGAACACAACGGGCTACGGGCTACGGGCTACGGGCTACGGGTTTCGAGTATCGAGCAACGAGCTAGTGCTAAAACCTGAGATCTTTAATCTACTCTTTCAGCGCAGCGTCTCTTTGCCCTCTTTGTGAATAATGACCTTGCGCGGCATAAAGCTCCGCCTACAGTAAATTTAGAAGTTAACCATATCAGTAGGCGGGAGTTTACCTCGCGCATTTGTGTTTAATATCCTAGACCTGACGCGATATAAAATCGCTGCTACGAAAGGCACTTACTGCTAAAAACAATTTTTCACCACAGAGGGTTCCGAGGCGCTTTGCGCTACACAGAGGTGGATTGGTATTTTTTAAGCATTTCTCTGTAAACTCAGTGTTCTCGGTGGTAAATATTTTTTAATTAATGACCTTGCACGGCATAAAGCCCCGCCTAAAGTAAATTTAGAAGGTAACCAGATCAGTAGGCGGAAGTTTACCTCGCGCATTTTAATCTGACATCTAAAGTCTAATTTCTTGTTTAAACACAGAGAAGTGAATGAGAGTAAATGAGAAAACAACGGGCTTCGAGTGACGAGCTGCGAGCTAGTGCTAAAACCTAGGAACATAAAGCTCGTAGCCCTTAGCCCGGTGCTCGCACCTAAATTTCAGGCATAAAAAAAGCCGCATAAAATGCGGCTTTGGGGGTTTAGTCTCACTTCACTTTGGGCGTGTCTCCAAAACTTAGTGAATACGTTACCAAGGAACTGTTTAAGATTAAATTGACTCTAATGCAATTTTTACCATTTCGTTGAACGTGGTTTGACGCTCATCGGCAGGTGTTGCTTCGCCGGTGATCACGTGATCGCTTACGGTAAATAATGCCATTGCTTTTGCGCCGTACTCTGCTGCTACGCCGTATAGGCCAGCTGTTTCCATATCAACCGCAAGTACACCTAGTTTGTCTAGGTCTTTGTAGAAAGTGTCATCAGCTTGATAGAAAGTATCGGTAGTAAATACATTACCTACTTTTGCATCAATGCCTAAATCTTTAGCCGCATTAACGCCGTTTAAAAGTAAATCAAAGTTAGCAATCGCTGCAAAGTCAGTACCACGAACACGGGCACGGTTCACGTTAGAATCAGTGCTTGCACCTTGTGCAAAGATTACGTCGCGAATTTTAATATCGCTGCCAATACCACCACAGGTACCAATACGGATAATATTTTTAACGCCAAAACTAACAATAAGCTCACGAGCATAAATTGACATTGAAGGAATGCCCATGCCAGAACCCATAATGCTCACTGGCTTACCTTTGTAAGTTCCAGTAAAGCCGTACATGTTACGTACGCCGGTTACTTGCACTGCATCATCTAAAAAGTTTTCAGCAATATATTGTGCGCGTAGCGGATCGCCTGGCATTAATACTGTTTCGGCAAAATCACCTACGTTTGCACTGATATGCGGAGTACTCATTGATTGTTTTCCTTTTGTTTGGCTAAAAGCCCTATTACTTTAAAAATATAGTAGCGTATTTTTAAATTACTTAACTGTATTTAGCTTATCGACGAAGCCATCACCATACTCTAACGCTTTTAGGTTAAACCATTGCGCAAGTGTTTGACCGATATCAGCAAAGCTATTGCGCTCACCCAGTGGCGTGTTGTTCATTCCTGGCTGATAAGCAATAACTGGCACATACTCACGAGTGTGCTCTGACCCTGGAAAGGTAGGGTCACAGCCATGATCGGCGGTGATCATTAATAAATCATCTGGCTTTAGCTGATCTAAAATAGTTGGTAAGTAATCATCAAACTCTTTTAGCGCTTTAGCATAGCCAACAGGATTTCTGCGATGGCCAAACTTTTCATCAAAATCAACTAAATTGGTAAAAATCAAACTGTGATCCTGCGCAGTTGCCATCACTTCACTGGTTTTTTCTAGCAAGTTCATTAACCCTGGTGCTTTATGCTTTTGGGTAATGCCTTGGTGCGCATAAATATCTGAAATTTTACCAATACTAATTACTTCGCCACCGTCTTTTGCAAGTACATCAAGCAATGTTGGCGAAGGTGGTAATACTGAATAATCACGACGATTACCGGTTCTGGCAAAGTCTTGACTATTTGAACCCAAAAATGGCCGCGCAATCACTCGTCCTATATTCATTTCATCAAGCAGCGCCCGTGCGATTTCGCATACTTGATAAAGCTTCTCTAGGCCGAATGATTCTTCATGCGCGGCTATTTGAAACACACTGTCAGCTGAGGTGTAACAGATTGGTTTACCTGTTTTTACGTGCTCTTCACCTAGCTGCTCTAAAATGGTGGTTCCCGATGCATGGCAATTGCCTAAAATGCCCGGAATACCTGTACGAGCAATAAACTCGTCTACAAATTCTTGTGGGAAACTCGGTTGTGTTTTTGGGAAATATCCCCAATCAAATAACACCGGCACGCCAGCCATTTCCCAATGTCCCGATGGCGTGTCTTTTCCGCTTGAAAGCTCTTTTGCATAACCCCACGCGCCTTGTGGCTCATTGCGATCAGCAATTAAACAGGGTTCTTTACCAGCGGCTTCACATGCATCTACTAACCCTAATTTTGAAAGGTTAGGAAGCGAAAGCTTGCTGCCAGTTTCGTCATAATATGCCTTGAGTAAATGTGCGAATGTATTAGCACCTACATCACCGAATTTATCTGCATCGGGTGCTGCGCCAATTCCTAAACTATCCGCCATTAAGATAATTGCTCTTGCCATTGTGACCTCACATCTGTTCTAGGTGGTTACTTTATCCGCTCTTCGATTTTTCCGTACAGGACATAAGTCCTGTTTCATAAAACCTAAACATTATAAATTTGCACTCTTAAGCGAAGCAAAAGAGATTAATCGTGTCTTTTTTGCTATTGTGATCTACCAACAATATATCCTTCTGTGTGGGTGAGAACTTTAGTGACACGAACTATTATAGCTATTGCAGGCGCATCGGCGTCCGGCAAATCTCTATTTAGCCAAACAATATACAATGAATTGGTGAATGAGCTTGAACCAGGCGCTATCGCCATTATTGAAGAAGATGCTTATTACAAGGATCAATCGCATTTGCCGATGGCACATCGTACGCAAACGAATTACGACCATCCTGATGCATTTGAACACGAATTAATGCTTGAGCATTTAACACAACTTCGTAATGGCCACTCAGTTGAAGTACCAACTTATGATTATGCCCAACATACACGCAGCGATAAAACACGCCGTGTGGCTTCGGCTAAAATACTCATTGTAGAAGGTATTTTATTACTGAGCGATAAAGCACTTAATAAAGAATTTGATATTAAGGTGTTTATAGATACACCGCTAGATATTTGTTTAATGCGCCGAATGCAGCGCGACATGGAACAAAGAGGCAGAACATTACAATCTGTTGTTGAGCAATATCAAGCAACTGTTAGACCGATGTTTTATCAATTTATTGAGCCTTCAAAGCATAACGCTGATTTAGTTGTGACTCGAGGCGGTATGAATCGCGTTGCGATTGATATTATAAAAAGTAAAATAAAATACATTTTACAAGAATAACAACGGGAAACGTTTGTATGACAACATTTATGAGCTTAGTAGGCATGATGGTGCTACTAGGCATTGCCTTTGCGGCTTCAACTAACCGCAAAGCAATTAGTTTAAGAACCGTTGGTATAGCGTTTGCTATGCAAGTCGTTATTGGCGGTTTTGTTCTGTTTTTTGAAGCAGGCAAAAATGTATTAACAAGCATGTCAGCAGCTGTTTCATCGGTTATTGGTTATGCAAATGACGGTATTGGGTTTTTATTTGGTCCGCTAGCGTCTCAAGATACGCTTGGTTTTATATTCGCAATTCAAGTATTGCCGGTTATTGTGTTTTTCTCAGCGCTTGTAGCTGTTTTATATCACCTTGGCATTATGGATTGGATAATTAGAATTTTAGGCGGTGGTTTGCAAAAGCTTTTGAAAACCTCGCGTACAGAATCGCTTTCAGCAACGGCCAATATTTTTGTGGGCCAAACTGAAGCACCGCTAATAGTTAAGCCATTTATAGCAACAATGACTAAGTCTGAATTGTTTGCAGTAATGGTAGGTGGTTTAGCCACTGTAGCAGGCTCTGTAATGGCCGGTTACGTAATTATTGGTGTAGACCTTAAGTATTTAATTGCGGCAAGCTTTATGGCCGCGCCGGGTGGTTTTTTAATGGCAAAAATGATTGTGCCAGAAACAGAAACTCCTAAAGATAACTTAGCAGATTTAGATTTAAGTGATGATGATAAACCAGTTAATGTAATTGATGCAGCAGCATCAGGCGCAGCTAACGGCATGCATCTAGCACTTAACGTAGGTGCAATGCTACTTGCCTTCGTGGCGTTAATTGCTCTACTAAACGGTTTATTAGGCGGCGTTGGTGGGTGGTTCGATTACCCAACATTGACGCTTCAAGAAATATTAGGCTATTTATTTGCTCCTGTTGCATGGTTACTCGGTGTACCGTGGGATGAAGCAATTATAGCCGGCAGCTTTATTGGTCAAAAGATAGTAGTAAACGAGTTTGTTGCTTACTTAGACTTTATAAATTATCGCGATACGTTAAGTGCTCACACGCAAGCAATTGTTACTTTTGCATTGTGTGGATTTGCTAACTTATCATCGATAGCCATTTTACTAGGTGGATTAGGCGGTATGGCGCCTAGTCGGCGAAAGGATATCGCACGCTTAGGGCTCAGAGCAGTGTTAGCAGGATCTATGGCTAACCTTATGAGCGCAGCAATTGCTGGGTTTTTCCTCTCGCTAGCTTAGAAACTTAAAGAGATGATCCATCTGTTGCAAAACAATAGGATAGCGCTTTAAGGGGTTAAAGCACTATCTGACTTGAACGATACTTCACCAAGGGCCGCAAGGCCCTTTTATCGTTTTAGCACCTCTACTTTCTAAATCCTCAACAACTCGCCCCCCAAAATTATGCTTTGCTTAACCTTCATCCATGCACTCCTTAGCCATCATTGCACTTATACCAATCCGCAATAATACTTAATCATTTTGCGGGGCTAAACGTGTCGCTACCTGTGTTAAAAAATTCTCATTTAGAACAACTAAATAGCGAATTTTTTGCCTAGCTATCAACTCGTTTTTCCAGCCTCAAAATAGACCACTTAATTAAGCGAATTGGTATTACTAAAAAATATGAACAACTGTGTAACTGCAGAAGCATTTAATTGTCAGCCCTTTACAAAAGGCGCTTGAGAGTGCGAAGTTAACAAGGATGAATGGCTGTGAAGAGGTAATATAGGCATTATTAAGCGGGAACTTTTTGAGCTTTTCTGTGCTTGGCCGATCTAAGCTTTAATTTTTTACATAACGGTTAATGTAAGGTTCATAGCCAGACTCTGCTTTAAGTTGCTTTAGAGCTTGATTAAAACGTTCTACGATCACAGGTGAAGCGGCTTTATTAAAACCAATATGATTGCCTTTAAGTTCATCTACATGAATTTGTTCGAGCTTCACTAAATCATCTCTAGAGTAGCCAAACGGCTCAGTTTGATGGTCAATGGTAAAGTTAGATCCAATAATTAAATCGATACGTTTTTTAAAAAACAGTCGCATAAACGAGTCAGTGTCGCTAAATAGCAATAAGTTTTTATCAGCTACAAACCCAAGTCGGCGCACCAGCATTTCATAAATATCGCCACGCACTATGCCTAACGAATAGTTTTTAGCTTGGGTGATATCGTCCATCACAATATGTTCGCTGGTTTTTAATTTATAAAAATAGGTTTGATTTGACACCAAGGGTCCAACCCATTGAAAAAGAGGTTCTCGCTCTTGCGTTTTTGCCAAAGAAATAATGGCTGACTGTGGGTTATTTTGCACTAAGTGGTAAGCGCGCTTCCAGGGTAGCATAATAAACTCGCACTCTAGTGCAGCACGGACACAGGCATCTTTTACTATGTCATGATTAATACCCGCCAATTGGCCAGCACTACTTTGAAAGTTATACGGAGGAAAACTTTCGGTATAAATAACCAGCTTAGGCTCAGCAGCCTGAATTTTTTGGCTAAATAACAGCACAAAAGCTAATAATATAAATTTATAGATACACACCCCCTGTGGTTTAAGTAATAACTTTAACCTAGAAAACTCGTAGAGACTATTAATTTATAACGCTGTTTGTAATGTTAAAATAGCAGATGACGTAAATAGCAATAAAATGACGGGAATGTTAAAGCGGTGGTGGGATGTTCTTAAATTTTGGGCACAAAAAAAGCGCCTTAAGCGCTTTTTTTCATTTTACTCAAAAAGTAAAATTATAGAGCTGTGATGTTATCAGCTTGAGGACCTTTTTGACCTTGTGAAAGAGTGAACTCTACACGTTGGCCTTCAGCTAAAGTTTTGAAACCTTCGCTTTTGATTGCTGAGAAATGTGCGAAAACGTCTGGACCGTTTTCTTGCTCGATGAAACCAAAACCTTTAGACTCGTTGAACCACTTAACTGTACCTGATACGATGTTAGACATAGTATTATTCCTGATATAAAAAATTAAATTGTGCCCTAATGGGCGGTGTAGCAAAAAATGAGATGGTACTTAAAAACTTCAGGACGGTACTACAAGTATTACTTATACAACAACGAAATGGAGATTTATAAATTATCATGCTTTCTTTCTAGCTGCGCCCTACTATATAGAGTTACAGGGGTAAGTCAACACTTTATGTGATTTAATTAATAAAATAATCTTCGTAACTCACTTTAAATGTTAAGCACTTGTTTAAGCAGCTTAAAATTCAAATTCTAACGCCATTCTAAAGCTATGATTCTTCTCTGACTGGCTGATTTCAGTAATAAAACCGGCTTCCCACTTTAATTGTTTTTGTCCATCAAAGCGATGCAAGCCTATAAAACCAGGGCCAATACCCACAAAGTCTTCACCAAGATACACCTCAACCGCGGGCTGAAAAGCAGACAAGTATCGGTAGCGATACTGCGCTCTAAACTCGCTTTCCCATTCGTTCTCTATATCTTGCCCCCATTCGTATACTAAAAAAGCATTCATGGTGAGGCTTGCACGACCAAACTCTTTTTCAATTACAAAACCAGAGGTTGCTTCGTATGCGTCGGCGTCATGCTGTTTTTCAAATTCAAATAACGCGCCCCAATCGGCCCATAACCGGCCTTGCTCTATTAGTTGCCATCTAAGCTCCAATTCATACGCTTGCAAGCCAAAGTCACCGTTATCATCGCGCTCACCCACGATGTAGCCTTCCAATGCCATAGTGTCGTTTATTGCGCCGCCTAAGCCAACGCGCTGCGCTAAAATATTACCACTATCAGTTTGATGCGACACAAGCCGCCATTCTAGCTCGCGCTCAAACGGCAACACATACGGATGATAAACTTTATCTACTACTATGCCATCAGCATAAACGAGCTTAGGTATTAATAAACAAAAACCAATTAATACAGTGGCTGCAAATAGGTTTATTGCTTTCATGATTTTTCCTTAGTGATTAATTTAGGAATAAAATAACAAACAGATAAAAATAACACGCTACTCAACGCATAGCTTAAAACACTGGTTAAATTAGGCGTAGCCTCATAACCAATCAGAGCGCGCAATACTCGTCCAAACTCTGAGTTTTCGGTTAAAATGGCACGTAAATCCCATACAGTTACCGTTGTTGCTATCAAATCAATTTGGCTCGCCAAATCAAGCGCCACAACTAGTTTTGCCGCACTATTTAATGCTAACAATACCAATAAAGGGGTAAGTCCAAAGCGCTGTTTGATTGCACTCAATAAAAAATACAACAACACGCTAAAGCTGCTGCATATTCCCAAACCTAAAAAAGTGCCAATAAATAAACTTTGTGCCGCTTCGTTGTTTTGCCAAAAGCCAATCAGGTAAATAATGTAGTGACTTAAATAAAGTGTCATTACGCTGATAATCGCAATCATAAAAGCAGCTGTTGCCTGTTTAATGGCGTAGTACAGTGCACTAATAAAAATTAAAATACACAAACCAATTTGGGCATATTCTAAACCCTGATAGTCAAACAAGGGGCTAATTAACGGCGCACTTTTTACAAACAAAAATGAAAGCCCGATCCCTAAAGTTAGCCCCCCCAGCAATTTCATTAAGCTTTGCTTGGCTACAACTTGAAGTAAAATAAGTAAAATGGCCACCGGCAGTAACTGGTTTAGACTCATCACAAGGCTAGTTATTAGCATTAGAGCGCTCCTTTTCAGTCACTATGACAGCACCACGCGCCGTATTGGGCGAAAACTCGCCAAAAAATTCATAACGCCCAGGGATTAACGGCCCGATATAAATAACGCTTTTGCGCTTAGGGTAAAGTACTTTCTCTCGATTGAGATCGAAACTGTCGAATTCCTCAGGCGTACTATCTTGATTTTCGATTAACAAGCGTACCTTTTTATTGGCCGGTACGACGATTTCTGCGGGGTAAAACAAATGATCTTTAAGTACAATAAGGTAGTCTTTACTGGCGGCGTTAAATGATAAAAATACACAACAATATAAGTAAGGCCTAATAAGTCGTTTAATCACATTTAGCTCCTGCAAAAACTACCTGTACTTTTAAGCCACCCAAATCACTATCCGTTAAGTGAATTTCAGCGCGATAAATAGCAATAATATGCTGCACTATTGCCATGCCCAAACCCGCACCTTGTTCACCCGAAGGGTGTTGGTCACCGCCAACACGATAAAAACGGTTAAATATCCGTTGTTTTTGATCGTCCGTCATACCTGGGCCACTGTCTTCTATTTGCCAAATACGCTGCTTGTGCATCTGCTTTAGCGTTATTTTTATTTGTCCATTGGCTGGTGCGTACTTTATGGCATTGCTAAGTAGGTTTGAAATCAACGTCACTAAGGTAAATTCATCACCGTTAATGATAAAGTCATCTCCCTCAAGACTAATAGTGTGGTTTTTAGCCTCTATTTTTTCATACAACTGGCTAACACCTTCTTGCGTGATCGCTAATAATGACTGCTCCTTAAACTGTTTTTGCCACTGCTCTGGCTGAGTACGCCCTAGTATTAGCATTTGCTCTACTATATTGGATAGTCGGTTAATACCTTGAGTCATGGCTTGTAATTCTTGGTTATCGCCTTGTTGAGCAGCCAAATTATGCACATTAATTTTTAAACTGCTCAGGGGAGTACGTAATTCATGTGCCGCATCAGAGGCAAAAAAACGCTCTCGTAAATAGGCGGTTTCTACGCGTTTAAATAAATCGTTTAAGCGGCTGATCACCGGTTTTATCTCTTCATCAGTCACCTGCCAATTGATCGCAGTGAAATCATTTGCTTGGCGCAGAGCTAACTGTTTTGATAAACGGGTTAATGGTGCCAGTGCATATTTAACAAAAAAGCTAATAAATAGCGCAAGCAAAGGAACCGCCCAAAGCATAGGCAACATGGCTGATAAAATCACCGCCTCGGCAAGTTCAAACCGCTTAGCAATCGGCTCGGCAACAACCACGGTGCGTAAAGAAGTGACAAAAACGAATACCCGCATTCGCTGCCCTGCAATATTAAGCGTTTGAAAACCCGCTTGATACTGGCTCAAATCAAGATTTAATTCGTCAGAGCCACTAAGGAGCTCACCAGCTTGCCAAATTTGATACAGTAACTGGGCGCTTTCTTGCATTTTTGGCGCCATGGCGTTTATAGATAAAGGCTGTTGCATCAACACTCCAGCGACCACTTTTAGCTCACTATCAAGTAGTTGCTCACCATGGCTCATACTTTTTTGGTAGCCTTTGACTAAAGCTAAAAAGCACGTTAACACCATCATTGATAGTAAAATAAGAGTTAAACGCTTACGAATTGACATAGAGTATGGTTACCTTTGTAAATTCAAGTTTGTGCAATCTAGGGGCGTTTTAATCACGTGAGCTATCTCTTTCCCACGACATAACCAATACCACGGAGAGTTTTAATAAAATCGCTGGGGAATTTTTTTCGTAGGTGATGAATATGCACTTCAATGGTGTTAGAGCCAACCTCTTCACCCCACTGGTACAGCTTGTTCTCTAACTGCTGTTTAGATTGCACGCGACCTTGGTTTTCCAATAGTGCCTTTAGCAGCATGTATTCTTTTCGTGGCAGAGAAAGCGGTTCATTGGCTAAAGTGACCGTGTGTGCAGACGTATCCATGGTCACTTCACCACAGTGTAATAAACTTGACTGAGTTTGATTTACTCGTCGGCTCGCTACGCGCAAACGAGCAAATAATTCGGCTGGTTCAAATGGCTTAGCTAAATAATCATCAGCGCCCATATCAAGCCCTTGCACCTTGTCATCTATGCTACTTCGTGCAGTTAGTATAACCACCGGAATCACTTTTTTTTGCGCTTTTATGTGCTTTAGAATTTGTGAACCATCACCATCGGGTAAACCTAGGTCAAGTATAACCAACTCTATTTCACCACTGCCTAAGCATTGCAATGCATGCTTAACCGTTGCGCTATGCTCTACACTGTAGCCTTCTTGGCGCAATGAGCGGCAAAGCCCTTGCGCCACAAGATGATCATCTTCAACTAATAATAAATGCATTGTTTATTTTGTTATCTCTTTAGTTTTTTATCTACTTTAGCTAATAAAGAGCTAATTGCTTGTTGACGATATTTATCAGCTTTAGCACGAGTATCACGAATACCTGCTGCTTGCGCAACTAACAAATGGGCTTTAGCTTGCTCATATTCACGTTCGTCATATAAAAACTCACCATACAAGTAGTTAGTATCAATGCCTTTTTTGTTAAAAGCGAGCGCTTGCTTAAAAAATTTGTCGGCGGTGTCATCATCACCAAAACCAATAGGCCACCCCGGTACTTTACTGTATAAGGTTGCTAGGCTGGCATACGCTGAGCCACCTAAAGCACTGTCGTCTATTTTAAGGGCTTGCTCTAATGATGCTTTTGCATCTTTAGCATAGCCCAGTGCCCCTAACCCGCCCTTTGCGCCAGCAAAACTGGCCAGTACAATGCCGTTCCACGTATAGCTATTTGCTGAATCAGGGTAGCTTTCAATAAATTGAGCACTTTGCTCACTTAGTTGAGTAAAGGCTTTGATTTGTGCCTCGTCTTTAAGCTCATAATTAGCGACCGCCCACTGCTGTTGAATAGCGAGTAAATCGCTTTGTTCGTCTGCAAATACCGGCGATGAAAACACACTAACAATGCTTAAATAAGCTACTAAAGTAAATTTTTTCATAATAAATCCTCTATTAACCTAAAAACTGTTTTATTTTAGGGAGCTGTTTAGCAATTGCGTTATCCACAATACGTGGAAAAACGCCATTGATACGTGCAAAAAGTTTCTCAGGAAAACCAATAAATCGTCTGGTTTTATTTGAGTTTAATAACGCAACTAACTCATCAGCCACCAACTGTGTGGAGTCCATTTGATTACCAAGCGCCCTATTCATTGCTCGGGTTTGTGCATCATTAATATCTGTATCGGTTGCTCTTGGTGCTAAATAACTAACTTTAACGGGTGTATCTGAAAGCTCTCGTGATAGCGCTTCGCTAAAACCACGTAAACCGAACTTACTAGCACAGTAAAGTGTTTGATATGGGTAACCTATGCTGCCAAATGACGACCCAACATTAACTATGGAGCCTTTATTCGCATGCAATTGCGCTAAAAACAGCTGACATAATTTCATAGGGGCGGCTAAGTTAGTGCTCAGTAGATTATCAATTTGCTCACTACTCGATGCACTTAAGCTTTGCATTACATTAATGCCTGCATTGTTTATGAGTAACTTAGCGCCCCCTAATTTTTTGGCTTTAATGGCGAGTGCCAACATGTTTTCGGCAATCGTTAAGTCCCCCACAAAAACTATACTACCGGGACATTGACTACTTAGCGTATTGAGGGCATCACTATTTCGCCCCACCAAGAGTAGTTGCCAACCTTGGCCGTGTAGTGTTTTGGCAATGGCTTGACCAATTCCACCTGTAGCACCAGTTAATACACATAAGCCGGTATTCATGCGTGTTGCTCTTGTGCTGATGCTTTAAAAAACGGCTCGCCGTCTAAAGCGCGAAAAATATCGCCGTACAAACGATAAAAACATTTTGCACCATGTAAAATAGCCTGCTGATCCGCCTCGTCTGTAATTTGATTCATTAAGTTTTCAAAAAACTTAACATGCTCTATATCAAGCGCGCCGTGAGAGGTTAAATAGCTAAATGCTTTTTTAGGAAGCCCTATTGCATTCGCTATGTTTGATGCGGCTCCATCGGCAAGCGCAATTGAGGTCCCCTCTAATACGTGCACCATGCCAAAAAAGCTAAGCGGATTTTTACGTGCAATACTATCGTAGGCATACGACACCATCATTTCAGTGGCGAATTGTGGCTGACTATAGCGCACACTTTCTTTATCAAAACCACACGCGGCAATATCGTTAAGCACCCATTCTTGGTGGCCAATTTCCTCTTCAATGTATTCGGCTACGGCTTCACGTAACCATTCTTGTTCGTCGGTCAAACGGGCACCTAACGACATCATTAATGGCACAGTGTGTTTTACATGATGGTAGGCTTGCGCTAAAAATGACGCATACTCTTCAAGTGATGCTTGGCCTTTAAAAACGCGCTGTATAATTGGCGCAGCTAATAAGTACTCACGCTCGTTTTCAGTTTGTGCTTTTAATATATTAAAAAAATCACTCATGGATCACTTCTCCAAGTCGGTAAAACTGTTCAAAAATAGGGCTGTAGTGCTGGCTAATTGCCGCTCGTTTAGGGCGATTATTAGCGGTTAATAATCCTTGCTGCTCGTTTAAAGGTTGGGCCAAACGATGCCACTTTTTAATCTGTGCGTAGTCAGGAAGTTGCTGGTTTACTGTTTTTAAATGTGCTTTTAATTGCTCATCACTAAACTTGGGAGCCGCATAAATAAGCGCGCTTAAAAATGGCTGGCTTTCACCAAACACCACCGCTTGCTGTATCGCACTTTGGCTTAAAATTAATGATTCAGGCCATTCGGCGCTAACATTACGCCCCATACTGGTGATGATCAGATTTTTTACTCGCCCTTTTATGTACAGCTTATTATTACGCTTAGATACTAAGTCGCCAGTGGCGTACCAGGTATTTGGGTTATGCGGCGCTTGATTTAAATACCCTAAAAATAACGCTCCTTTAATAAATAACTCACCATTTTCAACTTTCGTTTCAACGTGCCCTAGCACTTCACCAGCACTATTTATATCGTCATAGTTGGGGGTGTTTAAACTCACTACTGAAGCAGCCTCAGACAGACCATAACCTTGATAAACCGGTAGGTTATATTCTCGTGCAGTTAAAATTAAAGATTCACTAACCCGTGCTCCGCCAACAGCAATAAACTTAAGTGACTTTGGTGGCTGCCAGCCTTGTTTTGCAAAGGCAACTAAACATGTTAATAACTCAGGCACTAAAATAAGGGTGTTAGGTTTTACACTATCGATTGCGCTAATGAGTTTGTTAGGGTTTTTTAACCCTGAGCCAACAAAACCTAATTCGTTTAATGGCATTAAATGTACACAACCGCCACTTAACAAAGGCGCATAAATACCTGCAATATTTTCAAGCAATACAGGTAGTGGCAGTAAACATAAGTGAGTTGGTTTACTAATGTTTATTTGCTCACATAATGACTGAGCCACCTGCATCTGGCTTTGTGTTGATAAGCACACCCCTTTTGGCTCGCCAGTAGAACCGGAAGTAAATGTGATTTTTTGAGTGCCTTCAAAGTAATTCATCGGTTCATTAAGCTTGAGCTGATAAATATACAAGGTGTAATGTTCAAACAAAGTAATAGACAATGTATGGGCCCCCAAAGAAAGCCTTGGTATATCACTTATAAACAGCTGTGCGCCACACTGTGCCAGTACATATTGCGTTTGTTGTTGACTAAAAAAATGGGCAATTGGTATTGCTACTTTATTAGCAACATTTGTCGCAGCATCGAGCACCAACCAAGCGGGAGTATTATCAAGTTGAAATGCAATTGCGTTAGCATCTGAGTTTGCAAAAATTTCCGCTACTTTATTAATTTCTTGAAGCACTTCAGTACCTGTTAACTGCTGTGTTTGATTCGCAAAATGCGCGACAACCATTGACTGAGTAGCTAAGTCATTCAAGCTATTTAACATGCTCATATAGTCTCCAGCGCATTAATTAATGTGGTAATTGCATTTGCATTTTGTTGTTTAATGTCACGTAGCATAGGCGTATTAAGTACTTGCTGATGTGCCTGTGCTAAATTAACAATGCACACCGTAGGCTGATTCTCATAATAGCTACCCCAGCTCTTTGGCTGATCTACTACAGTGCTATTAGCCAGTGCAATTTCGTTGCAGGTAACACCTAGTAGGCGCAGTAAGGCGCGTACTTTTTTGGTAGCGCAAAACACTAAGTAGCTCGCGCCAAAGCCGCGCAAAGCTTCATTTACAATAATAAAATGAGATAGCGTGGCTTTACGATGTGTTGAACAAAGGTTACCTAGCTCAAACACCTTATTTCGCGGTGTGCTTGGTGGTAAAAATTGTTCAATAGCCGCAGCTAAATATTGTTCAAGGAATAAAGGGGAAGTGGCGTTTCTGAGCCCTAATGTGCAATGCCCTTGCACAGTTTTATACTGACAGAGTAATGGCATAAATGAGGTTAGGCTTGCATTATACGCAGCTAAAAAGCCTTGTTTTACTGTATCTTCAAGGCGTTGACGGTGTTCATCACATTCTCTTGCGCTCACAAACTGTGTGAACGGCTGAAAAAGTGCTAATGATGGCTGTTGTTGAGCTAGTTGCATAAAAGCATCGCCTGTATTAAATCTATAGGTAGAATTTAATAGGCGAAACTTAAATAAAACTTAAGGTAAGTTAATTTTTTTAAAAATTGGCTATCACGGTTTTATTACGGCCCGTTTCCTTCGCGTGATAGAGCGCTTTGTCAGCGCATTTATATACTTGATCGATATCATCGCTATGCTGTGGCCAAGTAGCGATACCAATAGATACATTTATATAGCCTACTTTTGCCATTGATGTGGTGGCTACTTGGTTACGTAAACGCTCAGCGATAACAAACGCACTATCATTATTTTCGTTAGGTAATACCAGTAAAAACTCTTCTCCACCAGTGCGTGACACAATATCATGCTTGCGCGATAACGATTGTATAATACGAGTAAGGGTTTTTAGTACTTCATCACCCGTATCATGGCCAAATGTATCATTAACCTGTTTAAAGAAGTCGATATCAATTTCAAGCACTGCAAACGGGATCTGCTTATCCATCAAATTTTCAAGCAATATGTTTAAACCCCGCCGGTTATGCGCGCCGGTTAGCGGATCGGTAAGTGCATCTTGACGTAATTGTCCCATTTGCGATTGCAAAACATGAATTCCTTCTAACATCGCGTGTTTAAGCTGGTTACTTTCGAAGTACCAAGACTTAATACTTTTAAGATGATCTACGTTTTTCTTATCGGTCGATAAATTAGCGCTATCGGCTAACAGTCTTAATGGCTTAGCAATATAGTGAGCTAGCATAGCAATTAATAAAAAAGTAATGATTACTATGGGTAACATTCGCTTAAGCACCTGCCCTTGAAAAGTATCAAGCGTAGCAAGGGTTGCCGCTTCACTTCGCTGGGCAACAATCCCCCAATTAGCAAGTCCTACGTGGGAAAACCCGGCCAGCATAGCCACTCCTTGGCTATTTATAACTCGAGTGAATCCATCTTCACCTTGCAAAACTCGCTCTATAACTGGGTTATTAAATACTTGCTTGCCAATGCGCTTAGAATCAGGGTGATAAAGTAAGGTTTTATTATCAGCGACCACATAAAAGTACGCCCCGCCATCGTAACTATGTTGTTTTAACAAAGCATTTAAAATACTCTGCTGCTCTAAATAGAAGCTACCGCCAATATAACCATAATAATTCCCTGCCAGATCAAACAGAGGATAGGAGACAACAATAATTAAATTATTAGCCAGCGAAATATAAGGCAGACTAACCTGCGGCTGCTGCGATTTAAGAGCCTGCTTAGAATGGACTGAATTAACCGTTTTATTAATAATATTTAAAGACACAGGTGAAGCTGCTTTAACAACACCTTGCATGTTAATTGCCACCGAATTAAAGCTATGCGTCTGATTTAAAAGCCGGTCGGTTTCAGCTTGGAGTAACTCAGTGTTGGTAATATCTTCAGCAATAATACTGGCTGAAAACTCAAGTTGCTGCATTGCTGCTGTTAAAAAGTGCTCAGTTGCTGAGGCTAACTTACTGGCAAATACATGATTACTTTGCAGGGTATCTTCTATTACCCGTTCTTTTTGGACTTGATAACTAATATATAAACCACTAAACAAAATAGCAGCTGCAGCGGGCATAGCTAACAAAAGAATTAATTGCCTAAGTTTAAAAGTAAATGGTAATCGAAAACGCAACTTAATATCATCCTAAGCAAATAAAAACGACTGCTATGCACTGCATACATCATTAATATAATACATAAATAGAACTAAGTGACCTAATTTTTGTGATTTTAAGGATGATTAAATCATACGATTTATATTTGCTGGGTTTTGCAGTTAAGCTCAATAATAGTTAAGCTGCATGCACTTTATTTTTATTTAGCCTTGAGGTGTGTGTTGCTAAATAAGTACTTGTTATCGTCTTCTCTTTTTTTAATCGGATGTTTCATGCCAATAAAATCTTCTTTTGCCGATTCTGCGCTGTCACTTAAGCAGCAACTAGGGCAAAAGCTTATGCTCGATTTACGCTATTTTTGTCAGCAAGGCAGTAGCCAACGCTGCAGAACGCCATTAACTGAATTGCCCGATGAATTAGCAAAAGCAATTAGCCGTTATGATATTGGCGGGGTGATTTTATTTTCTGAAAACACCCAAAACATAGAACAAATTATTAACCTTAATCAGCAGCTACAACAAGCTGCATCTAAATCTAAGTCAGGCCTACCACTGTTTATTTCTATTGACCAAGAAGGCGGACGCGTAGCTCGTTTACCTCGCGATGTGGCCACCTCATTTACCGGTAATATGTCAATTGGCGCAACTTACCCTGAGCACGGTACGTATTTCGCAACCCAAACGGCAAATATACTGGCCACTGAACTCTCAGTGCTTGGCATTAATGTAAATTATGCGCCAACGGTTGATGTAAATATGAACCCTGACAATCCAGTTATTAATGTACGCTCTTTTAGTGAAAGCCCTGATGAAGTTGCGGCAATGGGTGCAGCACAAGTTATTGAGTTTGAAAAAAACGGTATAATTAGCGCTATAAAACACTTTCCAGGACATGGCGATACCAATGTAGATAGCCATACAGGCTTACCTAAAGTGATGCATTCAAAAGAAGTCATTTACGCTCAAGATTTAGCGCCGTTTAAACAGATTATTGAGCAGCATAGTCCTGGGATGATAATGACCGCGCATATTCAATACCCTGAGCTTGATAGCAGTACATTAACCAATGTAGACGGTAAGCAAATGATTAAACCCGCGACCATGTCGCGTAAAATCATGACCGATATCCTTCGCGATGAACTGAACTATCAAGGCGTAGTGGTAACCGATGCACTGGATATGGCTGGTATTAGCCATTTTTTCAGCCCTACACAAGCAGTTGTAAACACTTTTGCAGCTGGAGTTGATATTGCGCTAATGCCAATAGAAATTAGAACGCCTGAGGATATAAATAAACTCGATGCGCTCATTGACTCTTTAGTCAGTGCGGTTAAAACAGGGCAACTAGACGCACATGAAATTGCCCATTCGACGCAGCGAATTACCTCACTTAAACATCAATTTAAATTAAACGCTTTACCTAACCCCATTAATGCATTGGCAAATGCCAAACACATTATTGGTAATAAAGCACATCGTGAATTAGAAGCATCTCTGGCATTAGCGGCAATTACCCAAATAAGAAATAACAATAATACCTTGCCGCTTAAACTTGGCGCTGATAAGCATATTCATATTATTATGCCTGACACCCGCAAGTGCATGGCAATGCAACAAGCAATTAGTGCGTTAAGTTCACAACCACTCAGTTTTAGTTGCAGCAGCTTACAGGGCTTTGATCCAGGTGAAGCGCAGCGCAACATAAACCAAGCAAGTATTGTTATTGCTGGCAATGCAACGCCGAACCAAAGTGCAGTGGAAATTGGCGGTATGGATGACTTAGCCGATAACCCAAACTTTGCCTTAAATAACGCAGAGCAACCTAAAGCGCTTGAGTCATTACTAAAAATGGCTAAACAACACACTCCCACGGTATTTATTAGTTTACGTGCACCGTATGACATTGCGCAATTTGGTCACTATGCTGATGCAGTGCTTGCTTCCTATGCTTATAATATTGATGTGGATAAAAACGAGCTGGTGTCTGGGCCTGCCTTTACTGCACTGGCGAAAGTATTATTAGGCCAAGCTCCAGCCAAAGGCCAATTACCGGTAACAATTAAACAATCGAAGAGCCATTAATATGAAACTTAATTGTGATTTAGGCGAGAGCTTTGGCGCATGGCAAATGGGCCTTGATAACGATGTTATGCCCCATATTGATATGGCAAATATTGCTTGTGGCTTTCATGCAGGTGATTCGAGTGTAATCGCGCATACCCTAAAGCTGGCTAAACAACATAATGTTATGATTGGCGCTCACCCAAGCTACCCCGATAAACAAGGATTTGGTAGGCGTTCAATGAGCATGAGCGTGGCTGAGCTCACTCAATGTTTGCACTATCAAATAGCCGCCCTTGATGGCATGGCAAAAGTACAAGGGCTAACCCTTAGCTATGTAAAACCCCATGGTGCGTTATATAACGACATGATGACAAACCAGCAACTACTCACCACTGTTATGGGTGCAGTTGCCAGTTACCCTGCAAACTTAAAGTTAATGATACTCGCCACAGCCGATGCCAAGCTACATCAAACAATGGCTCGCCACCTTGGGCTCACACTGATATTAGAAGCGTTCGCAGACAGGCAGTACACTGACCAAGGGCACTTAGTATCACGAAATATAGCCGGCAGTGTGCATAACAAAGACGCATTATTAGCTCAGGTTAAGCAGCTTTTAGCCAGTAACAGTGTGACTACTCAATCTGGAAAATCGTCGAAACTGGTTGCTGACAGCATTTGTGTGCATGGCGATAATCCCCAAGGCATTGCAATTATTGAAGAGATAAAAGCGCTTTGTTCAACCAATAGCTAAAGTTAAAAATACAGATTAAGCTGTAAACCCCCTTTACAGCCTTTGTAACCTCATTGAATTAATGCTCATAGAGTTAATTATGGGCTTCATCGCATTGTGCTGTTAATTTAATAATCCCTCACTTATAACTGTACATAAGTTAACAACAGGGATTAATGATGAAACAGTTTTTAGCACTTAGTTTTATATTTAGCGCAAGCCATTTTGCCAGCGCAAACGACAATACACACACATTGCAACTTCAAGATATATTCAACTTAGAATATGCCAACCAAATAGATATTACTGACGACGGTAAAACAGTGTATTTTGTCCGCAACCGCATGGATATTAAAACCGATCGCAAAGTCGGTAATATTTGGTCTGTTGATTACAACACTGAACAACTACAGCCCTTAACATCAGGTGTATTTATGGACTACTCGCCTGTGTTGTCACCCGATGGACAGCGCCTTGCATTTATCTCTAACAGAGATGGCAGTAATCAAATATACATGAAGTGGCTAAAAACGGGTGCTGTGGCAAAAATTAGTAATCTTACTAATGCACCTCGCTCAATCACCTGGTCACCTAATTCTAAACAACTGGTGTTTAGTATGTTTGTTCCTGAAATAAGCTCACCACCTGTCAGTTTACCAGGTAAACCTAAAGGCGCTAGCTGGGCAGACCCTGCTAAATTTATTGACGATGTTTACTACCGTGCAGATGGCAGAGGCTATAGTCAAAAAGGATTTAATCAGCTATTTACTCTTAATGCGAATGGCGGCAATGCACAACAACTCACTAACGATAACTTTGATTATAATGGCGGTGTAAGCTTTAGTAAAAACGGCGAATTACTTTATTTCTCAGCCAATAGACACGCTGAAAATGCACTCAAGCCAACCAATAGTGAAGTGTACCAGCTTAATTTAAACACGTTAGAGATCATCGCACTGACCGACCGTAATGGACCAGATCAACAACCTCAGGTCTCACCTAACGGTCAGTACCTTGCTTATACTGGCTACGATGACAAGCGCACTAACTATGAAAATACTCAGCTTTATATTCGTGATTTAAAAACCGGTGATACCCAAAGTCTGACTAGCGATTTCGATCGCAGCGTTGGCCAAATACAATGGAGCGCAAATTCAAAAGGCCTCTATTTTAGCTATGCCGATGAAGGCCAAACCGCACTCGCTTATCAACCGCGAAGTGGTAAACGTAAGGTGATTACCGAACAAATAGGTAGCGTGGCGTTTGGCCGCCCTTATTCTGGTGGTGATTTTGATATTAGTGAAAATGGTGACATTGCGTTTACACTGGCTGATACCCAGCGCCCTGCTGATGTAGCTACAATAAAAAGAGGTACAGTAAAGCGTTTAACCGATTTAAACTCAGATGCACTACAAACTAAACAGCTCGCCAAGGTTGAAGAGTTATGGTTAAAATCAAGCCATGATGAGTTGCCAATACAAGCCTGGGTTGCTTACCCGCCGGGTTTTGATAAATCAAAAAAATACCCACTGATGCTTGAAATTCACGGTGGCCCTGTTGCTAACTATGGCCCTCACTTTAGTGCCGAAGTACAACTATTTGCCGCTAAAGGAAATGTCGTTTTATACATGAATCCGCGAGGCAGTGACTCGTACGGTAAAGAGTTTGCACAAACCATTCACCATAATTATCCAAGCAATGATTACGATGATTTAATGACAGGTGTTGACGCGCTAATTGATAAAGGTTTTATTGATGAGTCTAAGCTGTTCGTTACCGGTGGCTCCGGCGGTGGTGTATTAACCGCATGGATTGTAGGCCATACAGATCGCTTTGCTGCAGCTGTTGTTGCTAAGCCTGTGATTAATTGGATCAGCTTTGTACTAACTGCCGACTTCTATCCATTTTTTGCCGATTATTGGTTTCCGGGCAAACCTTGGGACCATATTGAGCATTACATGAAGCGCTCACCAATCAGTTATGTTGGCAATGTTAAAACCCCAACCATGTTACTGACTGGTGAAGCAGACTACCGTACGCCAATTTCAGAAACAGAGCAGTTTTATCAAGCCTTAAAATTACAAGGGGTTGATACCGCGATGGTCCGCATTCCAAACGCTTCACATGGTATAACTGCCCGTCCATCAAATTTAATGACCAAAGTGGCTTACATTCAATGGTGGTTTGATAAGCATTCGAAGTAAAACGTAGAGTTATGAGTGACGAGCTATATAAGCTCGTTGCTCGAAGCTCACAAATGTAAACCCCCTTTACAGCAATAATGTGAGTAATCCCTTACATACTTAAGCTAAATATCGGACTTAGCTTCAAATTGAGTTGGTAAAAATTCGGTTTATACTAACTCAGCTCCTCTGAGTTAGTAAAAATTCGGTTTGAGTCACTGTTTATAAGCCCTCAGTTAGTAAAAAAATGTTTTATAAGCAGCAACAGTTAGTAAAAAATCGGTTTATTACCTTCCAAACCCCGGTTAAAAATCTTTAAATTAAGCGTTTAAGTGACCAAATTAAGGATTAGAAAGGCAAATCGACCCTTTATAATGAAGATAATGGCTGTTTTTAACCTGGTTAGTTAAAACCTGATCTGCTTTTTAAGTAGCTAGTTAAATCGTGATCTGCTTTTAGTAGCTTAGGGTCTGTTGACCTTTGCGGATTAAAGTTTGTTCAAACTAGGGGCGGTTTAATCGCGGCGCGAGGTTTGTAACCTAGTGGGCTAAGTAAAAACCGAGCAAAGCTTCCGCGTCCTGCTCACGCCCCTTACCTACATCCATGTAGGCAACAAAGAGTAAATCGCCCCTAGGCAGAACCCTTTGGGCAACGCCTGTTTGGCATTGATGCTGCGTTATCGCCTATTTATGGGGAAGAACCACACCACATAGGCTTTGCCTTGCCTAACTACCAAACAGACTGCTGCAAATTCAACCTTGAAAGGTCAACAGACCCTAGTTAAACTCTGATCTATATACGGTAAAAAGCGGGTAATTTATTGTGCTTACCCGTGTCAAAGCGTAATCAACATAAAGCCCTCACAGCCGAGCATAAACATCCTTTAAAATTATTTATACTTTTAAGCTGCACTGCAGTGAAAACTCTCACTAGCCAAATAGCTAGTAAAATACTGATCTATTAAATTTTGCTTTTATGCAGGCATAAAAAAAGGGCCTTGCGGCCCTTAAGTAACACTATCTAGTGGAATTAGAATTGGTTCATAGTGTTAGCTTCACCACCGGCTTTAAGTGCATTCTCACCAGAGAAGTACTCTTTGTGCGTATCGCCAATGTTAGAGCCTGCAAGGTCTTGATGCTTAACTGACGCTTGCTCACGACGGATTTCTTGACGTTGTACGTCACGTACATAAGCCAGCATACCTAAGTCACCGAAGTAACCTTCAGATAGAATATCTGTGCTTAGTGCCGCTGTATGGTACGTTGGCAATGTGATTAGATGATGGAAAATACCTGCTTCACGTGCGCCATCGCGTTGGAAGTTTTGTACTAATAAGTCAGCGGCTGCTGCAAGCTCTGTTGCATCCATTTCTGGAGCCATAAGCGCTTTGTTGTCATCAATACTTGGGTAAGCGCTAAGGTCACGACCTGCTTCTTGCCACTCTTGGTATACTTGCTCACGGAACTTAAGCGTCCAGTTGAACGACGGTGAGTTGTTGTATACTAATTTAGCATCTGGAACTTGTTCTTTAACGCGATTTACCAGCTCTGCAATTTGTTTTACGTGTGGTTTTTCTGTTTCAATCCACAGTAAATCAGCGCCTGACTGTAAGCTAGTTACACAATCTAGTACTACGCGGTCTTTTTCAGTGCCTTCGCGGAACTGATATAAACCGTTATCTAGGCGTGTAGGCTTACAAAGTTGGCCATTAAGCTTCATTGCCGTTTCGCCTTCATTTAAATCTTCAACGCTGTTTACCGGTGTTGTTTCTAAAAATGCATTGTATTGGCTTGCTAAGTCACCTGGTTTTTGTGAAACCGGTACTTTTTGCGTTAGGCTTGCACCTAGAGAATCGGTACGCGCAACGATAATACCGTTATCAATACCTAGCTCTAGAAACGCGTAACGTACTGCGTTAATTTTAGCTAAAAAGTCTTCATGAGGAACGGTAACTTTACCTGCTTGGTGACCACATTGCTTAGCATCTGATACTTGGTTTTCGATTTGGATAGCACAAGCACCCGCTTCAATCATCTTTTTAGCAAGTAGATAAGTCGCTTCTTCGTTACCAAAACCTGCATCAATATCAGCAATGATTGGTACAACGTGCGTTTCAAAGTTATCAATTTTATTAAGCACGGCTTGAACGTCGCCGCCGTTTGCTTTTGCATCGTCTAGCTCGTTAAATAAATGGTCAAGTTCACGTGCATCAGCTTGCTTTAAGAAGGTGTAGATTTCTTCGATAAGTGCTGGTACTGATGTTTTTTCGTGCATGCTTTGATCTGGAAGTGGGCCAAACTCAGAGCGAAGCGCTGCAACCATCCAACCGCTTAGGTATACGTAACTGCGTTTAGTTGTTTTTTGGTGACGCTTAATAGCCATCATCATTTGTTGCGCAGTAAAACCATGCCAACAACCTAAAGACTGTGTGTACTGGCTTGTGTCTTTGTCGTATGCAGCCATGTCTTCACGCATAATGTCAGCAGTAAATTGTGCAATATCAACACCAGAGCGAAAACGATTTTGTAAACGCATGCGAGTTGCGTATTCAGGATTAATAGTTTTCCATGCACTGCCTTGTGATTGGCATAGTGTTGCTAGTGTATCTGTTTCGCCTTGATATGTTGTCATAATAAAGTCCTTCGAACGGGTATTAATATTTATTGTTGAGAGAGTGACTACATCGCGTTAGCTCTGTAGCGCTTAATTAAACATTAGGCTTATTTTTTAGATTTAGTAAATTTATAGTTGTTATTACGGCTATACATATAGTGAATGGTCAAAAAGCACTCAAAGCGACTTTTTTGCGATATGGTAAGTGTACGCATATAAAAAATGCACTCTGTCGGACCGTTTAAGGATTTTAATTATGAGCCACACTCTCACCCACTCTGGACTCAGCGTTGATAAGCAACTAGCTGAATTTGTTAAAAAACAACTATTACCTGGTACCCATCTAGACGAACACCAGTTTTGGAAAAGCTTTGCTCATATAGTGCAAACACTTACTCCGCTGAACAAGTCGCTACTTGCTAAACGTGAACAATTACAAAAGCAGATTGATGACTACCATGTTGCAAATAAAAACGGTGATCAAGCCCAGTACCAAGTGTTTTTAAAAGACATTGGTTATTTAGTTGATGAACCTGAAAACTTTAATATTGAAACTCAGAATGTAGAGCCAGAAATAGCATTGACTGCAGGGCCACAGTTAGTGGTACCGGTTAGTAATGCCCGTTTTGCTTTAAATGCTGCTAATGCACGTTGGGGTTCACTTTACGATGCACTATACGGCACAGACGTACTCAGTGAAGAAGATGGTGCAGAGAAAGGGACTCAATACAACCCAGTGCGCGGCTTTAAAGTAATGGCTTACGCCAGACAGTTTTTAGATAAAGCGCTACCGCTTGAAAATGGCTCGCACATCGAAAGCACTAACTATTCAATTGTGGATGGCGCACTTGCTATTACATTACGCGACAGCTCACACACTACACTTAAAAACCCTGAACAACTCGTTGGCTATCAAGGTGAGGCACAAAATCCAAGTGTTATTTTACTTAAAAACAATGGATTACATGTTGAGCTGCAAATAGATCATCACCACCCTATTGGCCAAGCTGATAAAGCAGGGCTAAAAGATGTGGTACTTGAAGCGGCGCTGACCACCATTATGGACTGTGAAGACTCAGTTGCCGCAGTTGATGCCGAAGATAAAGTGCAAGTTTACAAAAACTGGTTGGGCCTAATGCAGAGCAACTTGGTTGAAACGTTTAGAAAAGGCGACAAAATGGTCGACCGTACGTTACAAGCCGATCGCCAATATACAGGTCTTGATGGCCAAAAACTGACCCTAAAAGGGCGCAGTATGATGTTTGTGCGTAACGTTGGGCATTTAATGACAAACCCTGCTATTACCGATGTAAGTGGTAATGATGTGTTTGAAGGAATTATGGATGCCATGTTCACCGCAACAGCCGCACTGCACGATTTAAACACTAAAAATGCCATTCAAAACTCAACCGCGCAAAGTATTAATATTGTAAAGCCAAAAATGCACGGCCCTGATGAAGTGGCATTTGCTAACACTTTATTTGGTATGGTTGAAGAGGCGCTGAGCTTGCCTAAAAACACCCTAAAAATGGGTATTATGGACGAAGAGCGTCGTACATCTGCTAACTTAAAAGCCTGTATTCATGCTGCTAAAGAGCGTGTTGTATTTATTAACACCGGCTTTTTAGACCGCACCGGTGATGAAATTCATACCTCTATGCAAGCGGGTGTGGTACTGCCTAAAGCCGCTATTAAAGCACAGCCTTGGATCAGCGCTTATGAAGATCGTAATGTTGATATTGGCCTAGCCTGTGGCTTAAGCCACAAAGCACAAATTGGTAAAGGTATGTGGGCAATGCCCGATAAAATGGCGATGATGATGGAGCAAAAAATAGCGCATCCTCAATCAGGTGCGAATACCGCTTGGGTGCCCTCCCCTACCGCCGCCACATTACACGCAATGCATTACCATGATGTGGATGTATTTAGCCTGCAGCAAAGCATTGCCACGCGCCAAATAGCAAGCCTAGAAAGCTTATTAACACCCCCGCTAATGGCAAACCCAGAAACGCTGTCAAAAGAAGATATTCAAAGTGAGCTTGAAAATAACGCGCAAGGTATTTTAGGTTACGTTGTACGTTGGATTGACCAAGGAATAGGCTGTTCTAAAGTGCCTGACATTAACCATATTGGCTTAATGGAAGATAGAGCGACCTTACGTATTTCAAGCCAGCATATCGCCAACTGGCTGCATCATGGCGTGTGCAGTAAAGAGCAAGTACAAAAAGTGATGGCAAAAATGGCTAAGGTTGTTGATGGCCAAAATGAACATGACAGCCTTTACACCCCCATGGCTACTAATGAGCAAACATTAGCTAACAGCATTGCCTACCAAGCGGCTTCGGCACTAGTATTTGAAGGTGTTAGCCAACCTAGCGGTTACACTGAGCCACTACTGCATAGCTACCGCTTAAAATATAAAGCACAGCACTAACTTAAAACTTAACCTAAAAACAAAAAAATCAGCTTTACTAAGCTGATTTTTTATAACGGGTGTGAATAATCACTATTCACTAGTTTTTAAATCATTACGAATTAATTTTTAATAGTCGCGTTGTGATAAACATTTTGTACGTCATCGCAATCTTCAAGCATATTGATAAATTTATCAAAGTTGGCAATCACTTCTTCATCAGTAATTTCAACATGTACTTGCGGTACAAAGGTAATTTCATCAACTTCAAAGTTAATGCCTTCAAATGCTTCTTCTAATGCCGTTTTAGCTTTAAAGTACTCAGTATGCGGTGCAAACACCGACACCTTGCCATCTTCGGCTTCTACATCAGTCACATCAACGTCAGCCATCATCAGCGCTTCTAACACGACTTCATCGTCGTCGCCTGCAAACCCTAAAACAGCTAGGTGATCAAACATATGAGCAACACAACCAGGTGTGCCTATTTTCGAATCTGTTTTAGTAAACGGTAAGCGCACATCTTTAATTGTACGATTAGGGTTGTCAGTTAAACAATCAACAATCACCATACAATTACCTGGGCCGTAGCCTTCGTACCGTGCAGTTGAGTAATCTTCCCCTGCCCCACCGGCTGCTTTTTCTATTGCTTTTTCGATTACGTGCGCGGGAACTTGGTCTTTTTTGGCTTTTTCAATTAAGCGGCGCAATGTTTGATTTACATCGGGGTCGGGTTCACCACTTTTGGCTGCAACGTAAATTTCTTTACCGTACTTCGAATTTACTTTAGTTTTCGCGTTGGCTGTTTTAGCCATCGAACTTTTGCGGACTTCAAATGCTCTGCCCATCTTGTGCCTCTATTGGATACGTTCTGTTTTTGATATTTTACCAATTCAAAGCGTATTGGGCTAGTGGTTCAACATGCTATGCTGTGCAAAAGCAGTTGAGTATTAATTTAAATAATACCCGTTATGCTATTAGCGAAATAAAATAAAGCGCAATTTAACATAATTAGAGCCTGTTAACCTTTGCGGATTGCTGTTTGTTCAAACTAGGGGCTATTTAATCGCGGCGCAAGGTTTGTAACCTAGTGGACTAAGTCAAAACCGAGCAAAGCTTCCGCGTCCTGCTCACGCCCCTTACCTACATCCATGTAGGCAACAAAGAGTAAATCGCCCCACATAGGCTCTGCCTTGCCTAAATACCAAACAGACTGCTGCAAATTCAACCTTGAAAGGTCAACAGACCCCAATCTTTTCAGCGTAACTTTCAACTAACGACACTAATTCATCAAACCCATGAATAACAAAGTCGGCTTGCTCAGCATACGCGGGGGTTAAATCGGGGGCATATAAACAGGCTCGCATTTTTGCATTATGGGCCGCTTGTATGTCATATAAATAATCACCAACGTAAATAACATTATCAACTGGCATTGCCCATTGGCTTGCAATCGTTAGTAAGGCACTTGGATCGGGTTTAGCAGGAGCGTCGGTTCGGGTGAGTACCGTTTCGATTGGCAACGGATTATGCTGAAGTTTCAATGAAGCCGCTTTATCAAAATTACGCGTTACAATAGCCATGGGGATATTCTTTGCTTGCAGAGCATTGACAGCTTCAACAACACCAGGTAAAAAACTCGCGTTTTGTGCGTCAAGTAGCTCATGCTGATGCACTATATTCATTGCTTCTTCACGCATGTAGGGCGAGGGTAATTGTTCTATATACTCGAGTAGGTCTTGATCTGCTGGGCAACCTACTTGTGCCTTAATTAATGAAAAGTTTAATTCTGATGATACTAAGGTTCCGTCTAAATCAAAAATAACACCTTTGATTGCCTCAATTTGCGTTTTCATTTCATTCCTTGTGCTAACTAGTTTGCGGATTTGCTTTACATTAAAAATGTATATCAATTGACAATTACAAAAAACTTAATCCATTACGCTCTCAGTATAGCTCATTTGATACACATTAGTTCGGTTTGTATGATTCTGTTATGTTGGTTTTACGATGAGGTAAGTTAACGCGATCAGCTAACCTAACAGTATAAAAATGCGCACCTAAGAAAAGATGCGCAGTGGGTTAGTTAGTTTCAAATCGTGCTTCAAGCCATGTATCGTCTTGACTAAAGTTTAATGTTTTTACTTTTCCTCGCCCCTCAACATTTACCATATTGACTTGCGCAGGCCATAAATCGCGCAGTGCGCCATTACTCATTCTAATGCCTTCAATCTCATCGGGGATCGTGGCTTCTTGGTATACCCAAAAGAACTTACCATCCACTTGTGCACCTACATAATTAAGCGTAAGTGGTTCACCCTCTAAGGTTTGCAAAGCAACATGAGACTCAACATATTTAGCAAAGCGTTTTTGGTCACGCTTGTTATCAATAATATCCACCTTGCCTTTAAATAAACTGCCAACAGCATGCTCTGTGTCATGTAAGTAAAAACGATGCATCAATTCAATATTGTGCGTGCGCTGATTAAATAACATCGTTGTAACAGATGATTTTAATTGATGCGCCATACTCGGCGCAGCAATTAAAAAGCAAACAATAATAAGCAAAAAGCGCATTATTATTGATCCTCATCGTTATTTTTTTCGTCTTTTGGCTCGTCTTTTTTCAGCTCAGTTTTAATATCTTGCATGATATCGCGGCTTACTTTTGCCTTACTCTTTTCACGTTTGTACACTTCAATACGTGAAGGAATAATACGACGAGGGTAGTGATTATTTTCTACATTCACATCCGCCGTTTCCCAGCCTGGATCGACCGTTACTGATGTCAGCGGTTTGTTTTTGTCGGTAATAATCAGCTTTTGTACATTTTTGTGGTTACGACGCCAAATTTCTGCGGGAATGTAACGCTCTTCTTTAGTGCCATCTTCATAAGTTAGCTCTAAAAGAATCGGCATCACAAGGCCGCCTAAATTTGAAAACTCCATAACATAGTAGTTTTTGTCTTCTTCTAGTGCGCGATCGAGTGTTTTACGCTCCCACGGTTTTAAACCTTTTAAAAATTTGTTGTACGAATTACGTTCTTTATTGGTAACCGTAAAGCGATCGTTTTCGTCATAAAAATCGGTTACATCTGGGTTTTTCTCAACCCAGGTTTTTTTACCTTCAGCGCGATTACGCTCAACAAATAATGAACTTGGCTTATTCGCTTCAATATCACGTAAACGCTTAAAGTCGATATCAGGGTTTTTGGTGTCTAACCGTAATTGATATACTTTATCAAGCGAGATATCAACATGGTCTGTAGTGTAAAACCAACCACGCCAGAACCAATCTAAATCAACACCTGACGCTTCTTCCATAGTACGGAAAAAATCAGCCGGAGTAGGACGCTTATATTTCCAGCGCTGAGCATACTCTTTAAACGCAAAATCAAATAATTCACGACCAAGAATAACTTCACGTAAAATATTTAATGCAGCAGCTGGTTTAGTATAAGCATTAGGCCCTAAACGAAGCACACTGTCTGATTGCGTCATAATAGGCACTTGAGTTTCAGACTTCATGTACGCCACAATATCACGTGGCTCAACACCCCAAGGAATGGTCGGATCCCATTCACGTCCAGCAACACCATCTAAAAAGCTATTTAAACCTTCATCCATCCAGGTCCACTGACGCTCATCTGAGTTTACAATCATAGGGAAATAAATATGCCCCACTTCGTGGATAACAACCCCGATTAAAAAGCGCTTTTCTGCTTGAGAATAAGTACGTGTGCCATCGTCTTGTAAATCTGTACGTGGACCATTAAAGGTGATCATTGGGTATTCCATACCCCCTACTGGGCCATTAACTGACTGTGCAGTTGGGTATGGGTAATCAAATGAATATTTTGAATACACTTCCATGGTATGCACCACAGATTCCGTTGAATATTTCTTCCATAAATCGCCACCTTCTTTAGGGAAAAACGACATCGCCATAACCAATGGTTGCTCATTCCCCCCTTGTTGGTAACCTTTAGCATCCCACATAAATTTACGTGACGACGCCCATGCAAAATCACGAACATTTTCAGCTTTAAAGTGCCACGTTTTTGTTTTGTCTGTACCGGCTTTTTCGTTTTCGAGCGCTTCTTCTTCAGTAACTACAAATACAGGACGTTTTGCTGTTTCAGCTTTTTTTAAACGCTTGCGCTGAGTACTAGTTAAAACAGAGCTTGGGTTATCAAGCTTACCGGTTGCCGATACAATATGATCTGCAGGAACCGTAATTTCAACGTCGTAGTCGCCAAATTCTAAGGTGAATTCACCACTGCCTAAAAATGGCTTGTTGGTCCATGCTTCGTAATCAGTATACGCAGCTAAACGAGGGAACCACTGTGCCACTAAGAAAATATCGTTACCGTCTTCTTCAAAGTGCTCATAACCTGCACGTGCACCTACCGCATCTTCTTCAACGAGGTTAAACGCGAAGTCCATACTAAACTCAACATCTTTACCGGGCTTTAGTGGCGTGTTTAAATCTATACGCATTAGAGTATCAACAACCGTTACACGCAGCGCTTTACCATCTTCATCTTTAACATTGCTAATGGTGTAACCTAGCTCATTGTCGTTCATAAACTGCTGACGACGTAAATCACCTAAACTTAATTTAGCAGGCTTAGCATCAGGCTCGTTTTGTAGGGTACTTTTAAAAGTTTGCGTGGTTTCTGCTATCGAGTCATTTTTAAAAATGTTTTGGTCAAGTTGAAGCCATAAATATTTAAGCGTATGCGGTGAGTTATTTTTATATTCAATTGTTTGACTCCCCGTTAAACGACGCTTTTGCTCATCAAGCTTTACATCAATATCGTAATCAACCCGTTGTTGCCAGTAATTTTCTGCTGGTGCACCTGCGGCACTGCGGTAAACATTAGGGGTAGGCAAAGCTTCGTCTAGTTGACGAAACTTATCAACATAACTGCCTTTAGTCTGTTCAACAGATGAGGCCATCACAGAGCTCGCCATTGCCAAAGGCAATACAAATGCACTCAATGTAAATAAATTTTTCTTCATTGTTAATCCTGATCGATTTTAGTGACGCTACTGTGACAAATTTACAGCTAAGCTTCAATAAAATAGCGATAAAACCCTACTTTTATAGGGTGATATTCCACACCTTTATGTAAATATAAAAAACACGGTTTTACACAACAACATTTAACTAAATTGTTTAGCAATTTACATAAAAAACTAAGCTGTAAAGGGGTTTACAAAATAGGCTGAGTATCACTAAAAGTAGAGATAAAATGAAAAAACACAGCTATTTTCATTAAAAATACTAAAAAACGCAGTTTTAGGTTGATCTTTACTATGGTTTGTAATTAGAATCGCCCACTTTTTTAATTTGAGGGTACTTTTTTAGTGTTTCTCTCAAATATTTTTTGTTCTAACTAGTCGTATTAAGTGTGGTGAGTTTATGGATTTTTATGTCCTAAAAAAGCAGCAAAAACTAATTGCAATACCAGCAGACGTGCAAAATTGTAAGCAGTATATTAACTCAGGCTACCTGTATATTGATAAAGTGGCTGCTTGTAATGAAACAAATGCACTAGCAGTATTACAGGCCAAAAAAGCAAAAGCATTAAAGTGGCCTTTAACAATAGCCCTTGCTGCTTTGCCGGTTATTTTTATTGCTTGGTATACTTTAACCTAAAGCGATACTTGCATCTTTAATTGCCTTGGGTATATTGGCGCTCTTATGGTTTTTTAAGAGCGCAAAATGAAAGTTCTTCACACTTCAGACTGGCACTTAGGTCAGCAATTTTATGAACATGATCGCCGTCATGAACATCATGCTTTTTTCTCTTGGTTATTAACCACTCTCGTTAGCCAACAAATCGATTTATTGCTTGTTGCGGGCGATATTTATCATACTGCCACCCCCAGTGCTAGCGCCGAAAACCAACTCTATCAATTTATAAAAAATGCCAAAGTACAGTGTCCGCAATTACACGTGGTTATAATTGCTGGCAATCATGACTCTGCTAATCGTATTTTGGCTGCTCAGCCCTTATTAGCCCAGTTTGATACCCATGTTGTAGGCCGGTTTGATCCCGCCAATCCAAATGACGTGGTAATAACAATTAATAATAACGACAAACACGCTGTAGTAATCGCTATGCCGTTTTTACGAACCAGCGATATAAGTACGCTTAGCCAGAGCGAGAATGGCCCTAGTTACGTACAAGGCGTTGCTAAAGCTTACCAACTGGCACTTGAACATGCATTAACGCTTACCAATGAAAGTACACCTTTAATTGTTATGGGTCACTTGCATGCCAAAGGTGGAAATATTTCTGGTGACTCTGAGCGTAACTTAGTTATTGGCGGTGAAGAAGCCATTTCAGCGTCAGTATTTGGTAAGCATGCCAATTACGTAGCGCTAGGGCATTTACACAAAGCGCAGTTAGTGGCTAAAAATGAGCACATTCGCTACAGCGGTACACCTATTCCAATGTCGTTTTCAGAAAGGAAATATACCCATCAAGTCAACGTGGTTGAGTTTAACGTACAAAAAGACCAACCGCTAAGCACTACTGTAAACCCCCTTTACATTCCTCGACTCGCGGAAGTTATTGTTCTACCAGAAGGAGAGTGCGTCCCTTTAGCTCAGCTGTGTGAGCAAATAAAAGCGCTCGATACACAACAATATGAAATAGCCCCGTACTTACGAGTAAAGCTAAAATCCAGTGATATTGACACCACTTTTCGTGAGCAAATTGAGCAAGCACTAAAGGGCAAACAAGTTAACTTTTGCGGTATAGAACGGGTACGCGATCAGCAAGTGAGTAATTCTTCAGAAACGGTATTTGAGGATTTAAGCTTTGTGGAAATGCTCAACCCAATTAATTTGCTCGAACAGGCCTTTAATAACGACAAAGATATGGCCGGAGAAACCGTACCCAGTGAATTAAAAGCACTATTAACCAACGTTATTGATGAACTTGAACAGGAGCAGCTACTATGAAAATAACCGCCGTACGTATTCATAACTTAGCCTCCATTGCTGATGCCGAAATCGACTTTTTAGCTTCACCACTCAAAGACGCAGGTTTATTTGCTATTACAGGTGACACTGGCGCAGGTAAAAGCACCGTACTTGATGCCATTTGTTTAGCACTTTATACGAAAACTGCTCGTTTGAAAGGCGATAAAGGCAACCTAATTGATTTTAATGGCGACAACATAAAGCTTAACGATGCCCGTAATTTATTGCGCCGTGGGAAATGGGAAGGCTATGCTGAAGTGGACTTTAGCGGCCAAGATCAGCAACTTTATAGAGCACGCTACAGTATTCAACGCACGCATAGAAAAGTAACCGGCAAACTAAAAGTGGCAGAGCATACTTTGCATAGCTTACCGGATGAAAGCTTAATTGCCGACAAAAGTACCACCATAAAAGCCATTGAAAATAAAATAGGCCTCACTTTTGAGCAGTTCTCCCGTGCAGTGTTACTAGCACAGCATGAGTTTGCCGCCTTTTTAAAAGCCACCGGCGATGAGCGCGCGCAACTTTTAGAGTGCCTTACCGGCACCGATAAATTTAGTCGAATTGGCCAACGTATATTTGAGCGTAATAAAGCAGTTAAAGATAAATTTGAATTACTAACAGCCAGCTTAGCCAGTTATGCGTTATTGTCTGATGAAGAGCTAAGTGAGAAGAAGCACACTCTTGATGAACTTAAAAAACAAACTGAACACATAAAAACAACGTTGGCCAGCACAGAGCACGGTGTTAATTGGTATAAACAAGCACACAGTTTAGAGCAAGCATTAATAGCGGCTCAACAAAACGAGCAACAAGCAAGTGATGCACTAAATGCGGTTAAAGCACAAACTGAGCAAGCAAAACAAGCACAAAGTGCGCTTGAAATTAAAGATAATCGCCAACGCTTTAAAAGCTTAACGGTGCAAAACAGCCAGTTAAATTCACAAATAAAGGAATTAAACGCGCTGGATCATGCCGCGCTTATTAATGAACAAGCAAGTAAGGTTAAAAAACAACAAAGCGACTTAGCAACAGCAAAACAACAACAACAAACAGCTGAACCAGTCATAACAAAAGCACGTGAGCTCGACAGTCAATTAGCTATTTTTACGCAAAGTATAACAAGCCTGACACAACAAAGAGCCAAAGAGCAGCAACAATTAAACGAGTTACAACAGCAGCTACAACAAAATAAACTCAGCGTAGAACAGGCAACAACACAAAGTGCTCAGCATCAGCAATGGTTACAGGAAAACAATCAACTAAAGCCATTGGCCACTGATTGGAACTATTTTAATCACAGCTTTAAGCAGTTTTTTAATACTACAACGCAATTAAAAACACTCGAGCAACAAAAGCAAGCAACTACTTTGCAGCTAAGCACACTCGCTACCAAGCTTAATGAGCAAAATAAACAGCTTGAACATGCAGAGCAAGTGCTAAGCACTGAAAAACAAAACCTAAATAAACTCACCCAGCAGCAAGAGCAATTTAATATTGAGCAGTGCGATAATCAGCTTAAAAGCATTGATTATTTAAAAGAGCAGCGAGCGCGTTATAAGCAATTTAATCAAGAGCTAAAGCACACTGCACAGCAACAAAGCGATGTGGCAGAAAAGCTAGCTCAGAGTGAGCAAACTAATACCACATTGCTTGCGCAATTAAGCAGTAAAGAGCAAGCACTTAAACACGCCGAGCAATCGCTTAATCAAGCACGGCTGCGCGCGAGTGAACATGTTGAACACTTACGCGCACAACTACTGCCTAATGAGGCATGTGCGGTTTGTGGAGCCACTGAGCATCCGTTTGCAAACAATCAAAGCCAACCTTTTAATAACTTAATAACCGACTTTGAAAATACCTACACTGGCGCTAAACAGCAGCACTTAGATGCACAAACTCAGCTACATCAACATCAAACACAGCATGCGGTTTTAGTCGCAGAGCATAAGCAGCAGAGCCAAGCGATTGCTGATGCCCAAGCCAAAATGTTAGACATTAAAAATACCATGCAGGCGGCTAAAACAGATCTTAATGACTTGAGCGTTGAGCAACTTGATGACACCCATAAACAATTAAACGGGCAAAAAGCGCAATACTTTGCAGCACAAAAACAAAAAGATCAGTTGCAAGAAACGGTTAACCAACTGCAAAACACGGTTAAAAAAGAACAGACTGCTCAGCAACAATTAAATACCCAGCATGTTGAACTGAACAATCAGCTCACCATGCTTAATAATAAGCACCAAGAATTGCTCAGCCAACGCGAAGCACTTGTAAGTGAGCTGAATTCTCATTTTGAAAACAGTCAATTTTGGCAAGCATTGCAAACCGGCGCGTTAACGCTAAGCGAGCTAGGTGAGCAAGTAGAGCAGTATCAACATCAGCAACTACAACTGGAGCAAACTCAAAAGCAATTAGACAGCGCCAATTTACAGCTGCAGCAGCTAACCCCGCTTATGACCAAAGCTGAGCAGCAAATTAGCACGCTCAACGACGATTTAACTAAAGCACAGCAACAGCACAACAATACTCAGCAACAGCGCTTAGCGTTATTCGATAACCAAACGATTAGCGCTGATGACTACCAGGCTCAGCTGAATAGGCAAGTAGAGCAGTGTCAGAGTGAATTAAATCAGAGTCAACAGGCACACGATAGCGCCGTAAAACAGCGCGATGAGCACGCTATTACGCTTAAAAACCTTGAGCAGCGCTTCGCCGATAACAGCCAAGAGCTAACCACACTTGAAACACGCTATAGTGCTTGGTTTGAAGAATTTAGCGCGCTTTATGCTGATATTAGCCATCAGCAAATCGAGGTGCTACTGGCTATAAGTAATTACGATATTAAAGAGCAGCTAAAGCATAGCGAGCAGTTATCTCAAGCATTAGTTGATGCTCGTGCCGCGCTAAAACAACAGCAAAATGCCAATGAGCAGCATCAGCAAAATAATAAGCCAGCACACAGCGAAGCACAGTTAATTGATCAACAAACTCAATTAACTGTGCAGCAAACACAATTACACAATAACTTACTTACGATTAATACTGCCATCGAGCAGCACAACCAAAATGCAAAAGCTCTTGAGGGCAAGCAGGCTGAGCTAAGCAAACTTAAACAACAAGTAGAACAATGGCATTTACTTAATAAAGTGCTCGGTGATGCAACCGGCAAAACAATGCGTAATTTAGCGCAAACACAAACACTAAAAATATTGCTACATTATGCTAATAGCCATTTAAAAACGCTGAATAAGCGTTACGAACTCACAGCAATAGCTGATTCACTTGATATAGCGATTATTGACCGCGATATGGCCGATGAACAACGTTCTGTAAACACACTCTCTGGGGGAGAATCGTTTTTAGTATCGTTGGCACTTGCATTAGGGCTGGCCTCTTTATCTTCAAACAAAGTGCAAATTAACTCGTTATTTGTTGACGAAGGCTTTGGTACACTAGATAGTGAAACACTTAGTATTGCAATGGACGCGCTAGATTCACTGCAAGCGCAAGGTAGAAAGGTCGGTGTGATTTCACATGTAAGTGAAATGAGCGAACGCGTTGCAACGCAAATTCATGTCGCTAAAAAACCGGGTGGATACTCCACCATAAACGTAATTTAAGGAAATAGTATGCCCACTTTTACAGGCGAAGAAGCACAAGAGTATGATAACCGTATTACCCGTTTAGTCCCAGGTTACGAGCTATTACATCAACTAACCAACGCACAGCTAAGCGCTACGTTAACTGATAACGCCCATATTTTAGTGGTAGGCGCAGGCACAGGTAAAGAAATCGCAGCGCTGGCGAATATTAATTCTACATGGCAGTTTACCGCTCAAGATACCTCGGCCGACATGTTAGCCATTGCTAAGCAACGCTTTATAGAGCAAGGTATTGACGCACGTATCAGCATTGAGTGCCAACCAGTAGATAAATTAAAAGTTAAAGCCGACGCGGTATTATGTTTATTGGTGATGCATTTTGTTGAAGATAACGGCGATAAGAAGCAGTTATTAAAGGGGATTAAAAATAATCTTAAAAAATCTGCACCAGTATTTATTGCTGATTTAATGCGCCCAGAAACCCCGTTTGAACGAGAGGCACAACTTAATACATGCAAAGAGCTTGGCCTTAGTGAAGCAGGAAAAACGCAAATGGCACATAACTTAGAGCGTGAGTTTTACCCGCTTGATCGGATGCGTTTTAGTGAGTTACTTAATGAATGTGGCTTTGGCATTCCAAAACTGTACTTTAAAGCACTTGGTTTTAGTGGGTACGTGGTATAAATTTTTTGCAAAAAAAAAGCTAATATCGTATTGATATTAGCTTTATCGCTTAACGTTAGTTTAGCGTGGTGAGTGCGCTATAAAGCCCACTCCCTTTAAATTAGATGCAAACGATGTTTTCAGCTTGCGGGCCTTTTTGACCTTGAGTTACGCTAAACTGTACTTTTTGGCCTTCAGCTAAAGTTTTGAAACCGTCGCCTGAAATTGCACTGAAATGTGCGAAAACGTCTGGGCCAGACTCTTGCTCAATAAAACCAAAACCTTTAGCTTCGTTGAAAAATTTTACAGTACCAGTAGTTGTATTAGACATAATAATATCCTAAAAAAATAAATAAAAAATTGCCTTAAAATAGGCGTTTAACAGGAAGAAAACAAACATTTAACTTGAGGATATCGCGAAGGATTATTACTAATAACAACGTGGTACTTACAAATAAATTGGGCTTTCTATCAACCCGATGGCAAGCAGAATAACAGCAATACAGTTTATAACAAGCTTTATTTATACTTTATTTTTATATACAACGGTAAAGCCTCTCATAATAGGCTTTACAGCGTCCTCGGCTTAACTTTTTAAACTTCGTGTTAAAACGTAACCTGTTAAAAGTGCAAATTACGCGCTCTTACAATATCTTTCATTACAATGGTTGAGGTTAAACGTTGTACACCTGGTAGGGCTGATAGCTTGTCATCGTAGAGTTGTTGGAACGCGGCTAAATCTTTAGTAACGACATGTAACAGGTAATCAGGTGTACCGAATAGCCGCTGAGCATTGGTGATCTGAGGAATAGCATCCACTGCTTGCTCTAATTTGCTTAACGACACTTTATCGCCCTCTTTAATAGTAATAAATACTAACGCAGAAAAGTTTAAACCCACTTTCTCAGGTGATATTTCGGTACGGTAACCCACAATTGCTTTGCTTTTCTCAAGCTCTTTAACACGGCGGTGACAGGGCGATACGCTTAGCCCAACACGATCAGCCAATTCAGAGAGGGTAAGTCTGCCATCAACTTGTAATTCGGCAAGAATTTTCCTATCCATGGTATCCATAGTTGATTATTTCCTAAAATGAACGCTTATATTAGTAAAATACAGTAACTTTTACTCATCAGAAAGAAATAAAATAGCTACTCACTTATTTTAGGTTATAGCGCTATGGATATTAATATTATTTTTTCTTTTTGGCTGGTATCAATTTTGTTTGTTCTCACCCCTGGTGCAGATTGGGCTTATACAATTAGTGCAGGAATAGCAGGCGATAAAATTGTTCCTGCGGTAGCGGGGTTAATACTTGGGCATTTAATGGCCAGTTTAATAGTGGTGGTAGGGTTAGGTGCGCTATTAGCATCGCATGCTATTTTTATAAAGCTGTTAACCTTGTTCGGCGCTTTATACATAATTTGGGTTGCCGTATCACTATACCGATTTCCTCCTATGCCTGCTGCCTATAACGATGGCCAACAACACACCTCAGACACGCCTCTAAAGTGGATGAGAAAGGGTTTTATTATTAGTGGTTTAAACCCTAAAGTAATGCTGTTATTTTTAGCCTTGTTACCACAGTTTGTGTTGCCAACTTTATCGTTTTCTATCACTGAACAATTGCTGGTACTGAGTGTAATTCATTTAGTAGGCTGTGCGTTGGTGTATTGGTTAATAGGGATAAGTGCCAGAAAAATCCTTAGTAACAATCCCGCATTGTCGCTTAAGTTTGGCCGTGCATCGGCATGTGTACTGTTTATTTTGGGCTCACTAATGCTAGTTGATAGCGCACAAAAACTAACTCACGTCGTGTAACAGTAGCAAAAAAGAAAGTGGCTTATCTTAGCTGAGCCACTAATTCACTCAAACGGGCAATTTTAATATTACTCAGCTGCCTATAATCAAAATAGGGGCACACAATAATATTCTGGCTTTTATCTATAGCGAACTCATTATCAAGCCAATCAAGTTGGGCGTTTAATTTTCCTTGTTGTATCAAGTTTTTAGCGTGAGTTCTGCCCGCAATAACGTGCAACTGGTTTTTATGCTCAGTGAGCACAGGCGCACTAAAGAGTAATGCAGTCCCGCTATGCTGTTGTAACAACAGCTCATCTCGATATGCTTGCCAGCTTACTGCTTGTTTAGCAAATGAGTAATACTCGCTTGGCAGCGCAAATAACACTTTGGCGTATACATTAAATACTTTTCGCCAGCCATTACCACAGTGCTGATTTATGCTATTTATTTGCCCACTAACCACAGGCTCTAACTGCTCTAGTGTTTCAAAGTAGGGCATAGGGGGCGCTTTTGCGACATACACAGCAACTCTAAATGAATTATCACCTAACCCTATTAACTGGCTGATCACCTTAACTACTCTTATTTTGCGCTAAAATACGGTCAAGATTATTAGCAAAGTTTTGTCTGTCACTTTGGCTTAACGGAGGCGGCCCGCCACTCATTTCTACGCCGCTTGAGCGCATAGTATCCATAAAGTCGCGTACATTTAGTAAGGAGCGAATGTTTTCAGTGGTGTAAAGCTCACCGCGCGGATTAAGCGCTTGGCCGCCGTTATCAATCACTTCGCTAGCTAGCGGAATATCTCCAGTGATCACTAAATCACCCTTTTCAACTCGTTTAACTATTTCATCATCAGCCACATCAAAGCCTGATGACACTTGCAGTCGGCTAATAAATTTTGATGGTGGAATGCGCATGGCATGATTTGCAACCAGTATTGTTTCTGTATGCGTACGCTCTGCAGCTCTAAATAAAATTTCTTTTATTACCACCGGACAAGCGTCAGCATCAACCCAAATTTTCATGCTAAGTTCTTTAAATTGCTTTAGTATTAGAGCGATCCTATAGCAATTTCTAAAGAAAAGGAAACAACATGAAACTCGCTTTTAAAACCGCATTATTTATTACTGCTATGTTTTTACTCAGTGCCTGTACCAGCGCACCTGAAGGAATAACCCCTGTTAAAAACTTTGATTTAGAAAAGTACCAAGGCAAGTGGTATGAGATAGCACGATTAGACCACTCTTTTGAACAAGGGATGGAACAAGTAACAGCCACCTACTCAATTAACGATGATGGAACGGTAAAGGTATTAAACAAAGGATTTATTAGCAAAGATCAGCAGTGGGACGAAGCCGAAGGCTTAGCTAAATTTGTAGAAAACACCGATACAGGGCATTTTAAAGTGTCATTTTTTGGGCCGTTTTATGGTGCCTATATTATTTTTGAGCTCGACCAACCTGATTATCAATATGCCTTTATTACCAGTTATAGCAAAGATTACTTATGGTTTTTATCACGCACACCAACAGTAAGCAAAGAGCTTAAGCAGCACTTTTTAAGCCAAGTAAAGGCGCTTGGGTTTGCAACTGACGAAATTATTTGGGTAAATCAAAAACCGCTGTAAAGGGGGTTTACATGAGAGTATGATAAATAACCTTAGCTGTAATAAAACGATCACCTTACTGTAAGGTAAGTTAAATAAAGCAAGGCTATATTAGCCGCATCTGCAAAGAGACAGGCAGGTGAAGACATAATGACAATCCCCCTTTTTTAATTGGCAAGCCTGATGGCTTGCCATTTTTTTCCGCAATTTAGCCTATTTTTTGGGATCAGGTTTTTACTAACTAAAGCCCATTTAAACCAAAAAATAACGTACTCATGGCCAATATTACTAATATGAGTAAGTTAAAAAGTTTAGTTAACCTCACCAAAAAGCTATAAAAAATCATTACAATTAAAGCACTTAACGTCATATAGCCACAAAATTGCAAACCACCATAACCTTGTAATTCGTTAACACATAACAGCAAACTTAGTAAAATACTGATCCAAGCAACACTCAATAAAACCAAACGCTGCTGTTGAGTAGGGCGCTTATTAAAAACATCCTTAAAATGATTAAACTTAGCCAGCGCAAAGCAGTTAAAAGCCAGCAAACATAAACTAAAAGGAAGCAAGGCAATCATACTTTTTGCTCCTGAGTATTTATTGGAGTTGGTTTTTTAGCTTGCAGAGCAGTACGTAATTTTTCGGTTTGTAACAAAAACAGCAAACCAAACGCTAGAAAAAGACTGTCAAACATAAATAATACCCACTGTTCGTTACGCAAATAACTGATTATATTACCTTCAGTGGTGAGCGCATTAACCACTGGCACACTAAAGCAAGCAATGCTGTTTATGGCAGCCATCACACACCACTGCAACTTGTCACGCTTTACAAAGGAAATGATGAACACACATAGCCAAGTTAAAAAGAAAGCGAGTATTTCTTTATCCGCGCGCTCAGCAACCTGTTTGCCAAGTAAACGATTAGCCAAAAAGAAAGCCGATGTAGCCAAGGGTAGTCCCATCAATGTTCCTAGATTTAACCCTTCAACGAGCTTTAGCCCCCAAGATGGTTGAGTATTTTTTTTCATTCTTTCGCGTAAGCGCTTAGCCCACATTATGCAGCCTGTCGCTATCATTATGCAGCCGGCAATGCCGCCTAAGAAATATAAAACACGTAATAATGGTTCTGCTAAACGCCCAGTATGCATTGAGTTTAATGATTCATATAGCGCCTTACTGCCAGTGAGTTCATCATCAGTTTGAGCAACAAGCTCACCACTCGCTCCGCTAAAAATTAAACGGGGTGATTGATCCCTTAATGTTTTTCCAGGGCTCACCAAAACCATAATAGTTGCAGCGGCTTTATTCGGCTTATTAATAATTACCCGAGTTATATCAGCCTCTGGCCACTTGGTATAAACCTGATCTAAAACAGTATTTATAGGCACTAAAGGTGCAGTACCCTGCAATGATTCTGTTACAGGACTACTTGGCGAAACATCATTGAAAAAACCACGTATTCCATTTTCATAAACGGTTTGCGCGGGGTAGGGAAATATCATGAATATCAGAGTAATAATGCCGGTATAGGTAATCATTAAATGAAACGGTAAGGCAAATACAGAACTTAAATTATGTACATCTAACCAGCTACGACTGCCTTTATTAGCTCTAAAAACAAACATATCTTTAAAAATTCGTTTATGAATTACTATCCCTGATATCAATGCAATAAGCATAAACAAGCTTGCAAAACAGACAATCCAACGCGCTGTTTTTACATCAATATAATGTAAATCAAAATGCAGGCGATAAAAGAAATTTCCACCTCGGGTATCTACAAAGGGTGCTAGAGGCTGCATGGTATTTGGATCTATACGGGTGTTTTCAAAAGACGCTCTGCGCTGCCCTGGCTCTTTTGGCTTAGCATAACCATACGTTAAATAGGGTACACGCTCTTCTGGGAGTGTTATTCGCCAGTTAGGCGCATTAGGTGCTTGCGAATTTAAATACTCAACGCCGCTTATTATTTGTTGCTTTTGCGCGCCAATACGGTCTGTCTGCTGCTCAATATTATGAATACTTGGCTGATTCCATAAACTAACTTCATCTCTAAAAAAGCTGATAGTGCCTGCAAAAAATATTACATACAGTAACCAACACACGAGTAAACCTACCCATGTATGTAACCAGGTCATTGAGCGAAAAAAACTCCCTTTCATAACCATCCCTTCATTAACGACAACAGCAAAAATTGCGCTGCAACACTTAGTAAAATACTGATCCAAACTGTTTTTAACGACTGAAGATAAAAACTATAAATAAACACCAGTGCATAAATTAAAATACTCGCAGACACACTTAAAAGAACCGCGTCAACTTTAGAGACCGGCACCACAACACTTAACAGCGACACACTGACGGCAGTAAAAAAATACCCGCCCACAATGGCGATAAAAAAACGCGATAAAACCGCTAATTCATAGTTAAAGCGCTGCATAAATTGCCATAACATAGAAAAAGCGGGTTTGGGAAAGTCTAAAAGACGGTTAGAGGCCTGCATATACTGCAAATTCCTTTTAAACATAGCTAAAAAAGATGGCGATATTATAACGCCAACAAACACAAAAGATAGTAATTCTTATTTGTATTTGAATGCAGTGATAAGCATTAAATTGAGTTAGTTAAATACTGATCTACATTAAGATTAACAACCAGTAATAAAACAACACGTATAAGGAAAGGCCTTCCTAGATGTGTTGTTGTTACCGACGAAATATATATAGGCGCAGTAAACATCCGTCAGTATATGAAATTAAAATTTAGCTAAAAGCACTTTTTTTAATGAGTTTTTACACAGCCCAAACAGAAGTTTTGATACAAGCAGTTAATAATTAAAGACCTTTTAAACATTAAGTATCCTTCAGATAATCTAGGATCAGTATTTTACTAACAAGGTATAAAATATCGCCTATATAAACCGATTTTTTACTAACTGATTAACTGAGAGAGCTAAAAATGAAGCAAAACGCTGAAAAAACGTGCGTAAAAAATTAAGTTTTATACTTTTAAAGCGGTAAGTTAGTAAAAATCTGATCTTAAATATATGAGTTTAAATTGTAATGACTTTAATCATGCATACGACGATGAAATACAATGAGTAATTTATGCTCAATTAATGAGCATTTCACATACTTCTTGCAGCAGATTTTTTACCGTTTAAGCATAGAGCTTAAGGCAAAAAGCGTTAGTACTGCCTTACATAATAGTTCTAGGAAAATAAATAATGATTGATAAACATCATTATAGGCTCAGCATCAGTTGAACCACTCTGGCCAAACCTAAAACTAAGTCCCACAAGCGTTAAAATAAAATTAGTATCTGTGTTATTTTTCTCGTTGCATTTTCCTGATTAAAATTAATGATTTTGTATCATAAACACCCTAAAAACAGCAACAGCGTTAACAAAAAATTCCTTTTTGATAACAACTGTGTTTAAATCCGAAACAATGGATTGGGGTTCTCCTCTAAACTAACTTGCATGGAAGTAAAAAAATAATAATTTTTAAAAATGGAAAAACTATGAATAAAAAAATCTTTGCAGCTTCCGCTTTACTAGCAATCTCATCAACTTCTTTACTTGCATCTAACCAAACATTTCAAGCAAGTGTAAATGGTTGGACTGAGCCTACTTTTGCAGAGGATAGCGCACTTCACTTTGGTAAAATTCGTTTATCTACAAGCTCAACCTGTACGATGGATAATGCAGGCGTTGTATCGGGTGACTGTGATGCGTCAGATGCAAACATTCAATTAGGTGGAATTACTGTATCTGGTTTAGCGCCAAATTCAGCAATGAATATTACTGTATCTGGAAGCACAGGCACTAACTTAACTTTTGCTCCAGTAACAACGGCTACAGATGGCACAACCAGTGTAACAACTGCTGACAATGTTGCGTCTGCTTTCACTACTGATGCAAGTGCAACAGATATTACTGTTAGTGTATATGGTGATATGACGGTTGATTCTACACTGACAGCGGGCGCTGCTTACACTGTAGATTATACTGTAGATGTGTCTTTCCAATAAGACTATGAAAGCTGAGGCTAACTTACTAAGTTAGCCTCAGTTTATTTTTTTTTTGCGTAATTGCGCATTAAAAATAAAAATGTGTGGAGCATCGCGCTCCACTTTTTATTATCATGTTGTTGAGTTGTCCCATGATTCTTAAACTTTTTTGTTGGGCTACCCTTTGCCTAACTCTTTTACTACCTGAAATTTGTAATGCCAACCTTGCGTTGTCTGAATACCGTTTATACTTTGATGGGCGTACTAAAAATAATTCACTACTTATCCGCAATACCTCTAATAAAAATCTCGATTTTAAACTTGTTGTTACCCATAAAGATATGACCGAAGAAGGAGCGCTTATAGATGTTACTCCACAACAAGTTGAAGGGCGCTCTGCCAAAAACATGCTACGGTTTTCACCACGTCGCGGCACTATTGCACCCAAAGGGATGCAAGCTATCAGAATGACCGTTCGCAAAAAAGCCGAGCTTGCTGTTGGCGAATACAGAGCGGTGCTTAAAATCATAGCCTCTGAATCACAAAACCCTGACGCTGATGGAATAAGCATTAGGCCTAAGGTTGCTTACAGCGTGCCTGTTATCGTTCGTCATGGCCAATTAGAGGCTGACTCAGAATTAATAAACCCGCAATTAATTACTCAAAATGGGCGCCCGACTCTAACATTTTGGCAAACACTCACAGGGAATCGCTCTGTGTATGGAAACTTTGAATTAATTGATGAGAATAATGTAATGGTTGGTGAAATAGCCAATGTGGCCGTTTATACCCCTCTATCTCGTCGCAAGGTATACATCACTTTACAAGCTCCTGTGACAGGACCTTTGACACTCAATTACAAAGAAAACGAGCTTTACGGCGGTAAAATCGAGTTAGCGATCCCTATTAATATCAAATAGAAAGTGCTAAACATAAGGGCATTAGGCTGTGGTTTAGCGGCTCGCTTATTACTTTGTACATTACTGTTAATTGCACCTAAAGCAATCATCGCAAAGCAGTTACCGACTCTTTATCAATGGCCTATTGATGAGGAGTCTTTTGTGATTATAAATGTCAGGGTAAATGGGCGCTCAGTTGTCTCTGATTTAGAAGCTTACTATTCAAAATCAAATAAATTGCTATTGCCCATAAGCGCCCTGAAATCGACTATGGGAATTAGCTTAAATGTGTCAAAAAATACACTGGCTGCTAAAGTTGACGCAAGTGAGCTGGTTCTCAATGCTGAGCTTTCCTCAACTTTAGCCCCCTCAGAAAATGTTTCATTGTGGGCTGTTGATGACTACGACCACTATGTTGATTTATCCGTCATAAATACACTTTTAAATACCGACTCGCGCTTTGATTACTCACTGATGCAGGTTTCATTTTCTAGTAGCTTGCTTACTTATAATAACAGCCAAGTAACAAGTGGTATTACAAAACAAATTAAGTCCAAAGCACTGCAATACGATCACTTTATAGACGACCAATACCAAACGCTGACCTATCCGATATCTGAATATTCGTTATCAGCAAGCTATAAATCGTCTAATAATCGTTATAAGGGGCTACTCAGGCTTAATAGCTACTTTGACTTATTTCATCATCGAGCTGAACTACGATTCAACAAAAACGAAAACACCGCTAATACCTTTTTAAAAGTAACTAAAGACTTTAATTTAAGTGAACAAGATCACTCACTGGCACGCATTCACTATCAATTGGGAGATATTCAATCTCAATCAGATCAGCTTATTACTAGCTCAAATCAAGGTCGGGGATTTTATATTTCAAATGCTAACCCACATTCGGCACAAAACTTTTCAACCATTACCATTGAAGAACCCGCATTACCGGGCTGGCAAGCGGAGCTGTATCGAAATGGTCAATTTATTGCCACTACTCAAGCTAACGACGAAAATTTGGTTCGATTTACCGATGTTGAAACGTTTTACGGCAACAATATTTTTGAAATTAAACTTTTTGGCTCACAAGGCGAGCAAATCACACGTACTCAAAAATATACAATAGGACAAGACGCTCTATCGCCCGGAAAAATAAGCTATCAAGTAGAGTTTTTAGAAGCAGATAAAAGCGTTTTTAATCAATCTAATAACGCTTCAACAGCGATGAGCAATTCCTTTAAAAGCAATCTATCATATGGCATTAGTGAATTTATCACTTATGACGCTCAAGTTACTCATTTGCAAACTGACCAAGATAACAGCAGCTACCTATCATCTGGGCTAAATACACTTACAGATCACGGCAGTTACCGTTTTCTAGCCACAAAACAACTCGATGCTGGCTATGCTTATTTTGCCGGCTTTAGAGGCCTACTTTCTGATACACTTTTTAACGACATCAGTGTTAATGTTGAATACAGTGCCCTTAATGACTTTTCTAGCGCTTTATTTGTAGCACAAGAGAACTCACTCAAAAATAGGCTGTTATTGAGCCTAAATGGTCGGACTGATTTCTTTAACTCCCTTAACTGGAATATGAGATGGAGCAATGAAGTACGTGAAAATACCAACACTAAAAACCGACTCTCATTAGGTATCAATAAAAGTTATATCGGAGGAACATGGTCAAGCCAACTATTTTATGATGACGATACGAATAACCTAATAAACCGGCTTTATTCTTCAATGGATATTGCCTCTTGGAAATGGACCAACACCTTAGATTGGCAGACTAATAATGGCGCAGAACTTACTCGTTTGAGAAGTAGTTTACGTTGGCCACAAACACAAAGCACCTTCAATCAAACACAGCTGACTTATCAGTCTAACTCTGCAGCAAATACGCTTTTAAGTCATCAGTATACATACCGCCATGAGATATTTAATATACAAGTATCAGGGCAAGTTGATAATCAAGGAGATTGGCGCTTATCTTTAGGTTTAAATGGCACATTTAGTTTTGATCATTTAGAAGCAGACTTTAACTTTGACACTCCTCGCTCATTAAATTCCGGGCAAATAGAAGTTAGTTCGTTCATAGACTGGAATGAAAATGAAATCTTTGACCAAGGCGATGAGCCAATTCAAGACGTTAATTTTACTGGCAACTATCTATGGCGAGATAAATACACCAATAATGACGGAAAGGTCTTGCTGCCAAGCAGTTACGGTGGCCAGGTTTTAGATGTTAATTTACGCTCGTTGTCTAATCCTTACTTGCAGCCCTCTTTAGGGAAAATTAAAACATTAGCTCATAGAGGCGGACAAACCAAAGTAAATATTCCTTTAGTGGTCTACAACGAGGTTGAGGGGACTATCTATCTATCGAGCAATGAAAAGAGTAAACCTATCGCAGGACTGACGGTTGTACTTAAAGAAAAGGGCGGCGAAAAACATTATTCAACGGTCACTGAATATGATGGTTATTATTATTTTCCTAATGTTTCTCAAGGAAATTATATCCTTGAAATAGAAAAAAATGAGCAGCTATCAGAAAACATAACCATAAAAAACCTTCCCGAGCAGATCATCACTGAAAAAAGCGGCGATACCATAATACTGCAAGACATCATTGTATACACAAATAACGCTAATACCTTAAATAAGCAACCAACAACAGCAGCTAAAGCAAACCAAAACACGCCTTATTTTGTGCAATTAGGCGTATTCAAAAAGTTTCAATCGGCACTTATTGTGGCGAATAAAATTGATAAAGCAGCCTATGCTTTGCAGTTATATAAACATGAAAACCGTGATAGCTATTACCTCGTTGCAGGCCCATATAATAATGCAGCTAAAGCACAGCAAACCATTAATGATGTTTATTCAATACCGGCGCTTCATGGCAGCTTTATGGTTGATGCAAGGCGATATGCCTCACCACAGTGGCGAAAAATAGGGGAGTGGGGCGATATGCAAACCCAAAAAACTGAGACTTACTTTTGCCAGTATGGTGCATATACCTCTGAAAAATCAGTTAATAAAAAACTGCTAAGGGAAAATCCATCACTGTTCGTAGCAAAGCAAGCAATAAAAGGTGAAGCCCATTATTTGATGCTGTCAGGGCCGCATAATGCAAAGCAAACAGCGTGTGATAAGCAAGTGGTTAAACAAATAAAAGGGCTCACCACCGCGATAAAGAAACCTTGGCACAGCATTTTTACTATAAATCAGTAGTAAAGTACTGCACCTGTGTTTTGCCATCACTGTTTAAATGCGACTCACATTTTATTTCACAACGCGCTCCCGCGGATTCGGCAACCCAAATCGATTGCGCGCTCTTTTTAATATAACACGCAGAATACAGCGCATCTTCTTTTTGCGCAGCAACAACAAAACAGCGTTGAAAATTACCCAAAGGTAACACTTTAATTGGATAAACTTGTTCTTGTGCAATTACACCAGCACTAAACGTTTGAGATGATTTGGCATAAACAGCATACGAAATAGCGAGCATACATACCAAAGACATTAAAATAGATATTTGTTTCATATAATTAAAGCGAATTAAAAAACAATATAGTAAGTGTAGAGTAAATTCTTTTTTATGTGTTTATTTAGCAATTATTAGATTGTAAATAGCAATGGCCGCCTATCTAATTAGTTGAATCACCACAAGTCAATGTACTGATGTTATAATACATTTTTTGCAAAAAGAACGGGGCACTATGTTAACTATTTCAAACAGCGTAACCATTGATGAATGGGAAGTAGAGCTAAGCGCTATTCGCTCGCAAGGCGCTGGCGGACAAAATGTTAATAAGGTAGCCAGTGCTATACACTTACGCTTTGATATAAACCGCTCTAAATTGCCCGAATTTTATAAAGAACGATTACTTGCTTTAAAAGATTCAAGGATCACCAAAGAAGGGGTATTGATAATTAAAGCCCAGAGCCACCGCACTCAAGAGCTCAACAGGGAAGATGCGCTTAAACGGCTAAAAGATCTAATTTTAAGCGCCACAAAGGTTAATAAGGCACGTCGTGCTACCAAACCTAGCCGTAACTCACAGCGTAAACGTATGGATAAAAAAACCAAACACGGCCAAACCAAAGCTCTCCGCGGTAATATTAAGCTGTAACTTAAGTAACCTGACTCTGGTTAAGCACATAAAAAAGGCTGCGAATGCAGCCTTTAATTTAATCATAAGTATGATGGCGGGTGACGCTAAATCGGTTTAGGATTCGATGCACTACATACACTGCGCTTAAGCTTACTGTTACTGCAACAGCCACCGAGCTAAATCGATACATGGCGCTGTATATTAAATCTTGCCCAGGGCCTAACGACTGACCAAATAAAATCCCAAAAGTGGTCAATACCCCAAACCCAACCCCCGGTGGACCACCACCTAAAATATGAAAACGACTGAATATAAAAGATAAAATCCATAATATAGCCACCGGAAAAAGTAAAACGTCGGTATGGTTATACAAAAACAATTGCGCAACTAAAGCAGCATTACAACCTATCAGTGTACCAATAATACGTTGCCAACTTGCGGTGCCCGCAGCCTTAAAACACAACGAAAATAAAATTAAAATAGATGCAGCTTGCGCCGAAATTGAATCTTGCAAATCAAGCACCTGAAAAACCACAAACGACAAAGTCGCAACCGTGGCACATAACAACACCTCGTGACGAATACTTTCTTTATCCTTGTGCGGTACAGCGCGCATGGGTCGCGCTGTCACGTCAGGAAACAAGCCATGCATCAAGAGCGCAATAATAATAGTAATAAAAATAGCCACACCATTACTTAAAATAAGCGGGTAAATGCTACTAGCTTGATCAACATGACTGGCAAAATGTAACTGAATCGATAAACTCACCGCACCTAACGCACCAAATAAAAACGCACCACCAGAGCTCATTAAGTAAAATAACACGCAAAAACTAGCAAAAATAATGAGCGTCATTAACACCGGCAAGTGTGAAAATAAGCCCTGTAAAATAAGCACTATAAACGCACTGTAGGCAGCACTGGCAACAAATTGACGGATCACGCCTTTGTTAATACTTGGCACTAAACCGAGTAGTAACATAGGGTAAACCGTAAAAAATATTCCATTGGGCCAATTCATTAACTTGCACAAAGTAAAACCAATAGTGCAGCCGCCAGCAATCCGAAGCGCTTGGCGTAAACCATTTGAATCGAGTTGTGGCGCTTGGCTAACATGTTGTGTCATTACTCGCCCCACTAATAAATGTAATGTAACCAACTAATAAAGCGGATCTGTACTGATCCCAACCATTGACCTATAGCCGATTGTGGAAGTAACTGCACAGTGGCACGCGCACCACTGGGCATATTATTTATAAGCTGATTGTTATTTGGCAGCACTAAATGAATACGTTGACGCTGCGCATCCCGAACCCATCGATTGCTGGTTTCGGTGGTGCTAAGTAATCCATTTGCACTAAGTTGTCCGTCACTGACACCGGCTTCAAATATTTCAATTTTTGCGTCGAATACTTCACCAGGTCGGCTATCAAATACCACTTTTGCTAAACTGCCTGGCTGCATGTTTAATAGTGACTTTTCACGAAAATCGGCTACCAAATCTGCTTTTTTTGCTACAACCGCGAGTAATGGCTTACCCGCAACCGCATAGGAGCCCTCAAGTAACTGTAAATTAGCTACAACGCCATCACTTAAAGCACGCACTTGCGTATAAGATAAATTAAGCTCAGCTTGTGCTAACTGGTTTGCTGCATGGCGCAGTGCTAAGTTATCTTGCCCTGAATCGCCACGCGCTAAAACAGCTTCTGCCAACTGTGCTTCAAAGGCAGCTAAATTAGATTGGCTTGCTGCAAAATTTGCACGAATGCTTTCAAGCTCTTGCTCCGAAATAGAGTTTTGTTTGTAGAGTGTTTCGCCACGCTTTTTTAATAGCTGCTGCTCATGCAATTTAGCGTTAGCTGCACTTATTTGTGCCTCCAGCGCTTTTACGTTGGTATCAAGTCGTTTATTTTGCAGTTTGGCATCATCAAGCGCGAGCTGCGCTTGCTCAAGTGCTAGTTGGTAAGTATTTTTGTCTATTTCAAATAATACATCACCCGCTTTAACCGTTTGGTTATTACTAACCAATACATCGGTAACACGGCCGTTTATTTGCGGCGATATTTGCACAACAGGATGGTAAACCCGTGCTTGTGGCGTAACCGGTAGCCATACATCGGCAACAATATAATAGAAAAATACAACAATAAAACCAACGAGCGATACTTTAACGTAGCGAGCAAATTTTTGATCGGGTGTCATACTTATTTATCTCCAGATAAGCTTGCAATACAACGCCGCGCGTTTTCTTCCATTTGCACTAAACTATGCGCCATACCATCAAGCTGCTCCGTGCTTAAACCGGCATATAAACGCTGTTTAATATCGCTTGTGAGCTCTTTTAAGTGTTCTAATAACTTTATACCCTCATAGGTAAAGTACAATTTTTTACTGCGTTTATCGTGCTCATCAACTTGCCGAATAACCAGATTTTGCAGCTCTAATTGCTTAATGGTGCGCGTTAATGAGGGCATTTCAATACCTAAACTGGTCGCCAACGCTTGCTGTGTTGCTCCTAAAGGTAAATGATGTAAGTGGATCATTGCCGTCCAGCGCGACTGAGTTAAACCTAAGGGTTCAACCGCCAGTGTCACCGCTTCTCGACATAAGCGGTGCACTCGACCCATATTGCCGCACAAAGTTAAATCGAGTGTTTCATGAAAAGGAATGCTGCTACTCATAGGAACTCTTACTTGTGAATATCAGCAAATTTTAGCATTAGTTAGCAGGCTAAGTAAATAATTGGCATTTTAACTTCACGTAAATAAGTATTATTCAGATAAATAGTGTACGGCAAGCTTATCTAAGAAAGTATAAAGCTTATTGTTCATCTCATCATAGTTGTGACTTAAGAGCTTTTCGGGCTGTTCAACAAAGCGGTAATTATGGGCATTGGTTAAATCATCGTTGGCAATGAGGAGGGTAACCACCTCGGTGGTCAATTCCATGTGGCATTGAAAACCAAATACTAAATCGCTATAAGCGACTATTTGCCTTGGACAACCTTCGCTATAGGCAATAATACTGGCCGTAGCAGTCAGCCCGGGCATATCGTTATGCCAATGCCCCACATTAAGCTCACTGCCAAAATGGCTAAATAACGGATGATTCAAGCCTGCATCGGTGAGGGTAATAGCAAACTTACCAATTTCCTTTTCTGGACTAGGTTGATAAGTCGCGCCTAACGCTTCACCAATTAATTGCGACCCCAAACAAACGCCTAACACCACTTTGTTTGCCGTGATCATGCTGGCAATAAAGGCTTGTTCTTTTTTGCTATCAAAATAGGCGCACTCTGCAAGCGATGTAGCGGGCGATTGTGGCCCACCCATTACGATTAAAAAATCGATATCATCGGTATGCTGAGGTAAGGGTTCAGCTAAATAAATACGGGTATAAGACAACGTATGGCCATTCATTTTAGCCCAAGCTTCATAAGCGCCTGGCGCTTCAAAATGTTCATGAATAATAAAGTGAATGTACATTGCCGTTTCCTTAAAATATTATCTTTTTAATAATACCCTAGGGTCACCGGATATAAGTGACCATGTGATATCAGCCGCTAAAAGTTAAGTAAATTAGCTGGAGAGTATTGATCAGTCAGCACCTTAGTATCACTTGGCCAGTCCTTACCATCTTTAGTGAAAAACATACGTTGGCTAATTGCCTCTATATCGACATCATAAGGGGCAAGTAACGGAGCTAGTTGCTTAACCCGCTGTGCTATTTGTTGCTCTGTAGGGGTTTTGTTATAACCGGCTAAAATAATACGGTTACTATTATTATTGGCTGTTACATTAATAAAATCGCCAAATACCGCATGATAAGTTGCCGATTCATGTTCATAAAGTTTACTTGATGAAAACGTGTTAGCAGCAACAATTCCGCCTTCAGCTAATACGCTTTTTATTTCTTCAAAAAACTCTTTTGTGAGTAGGTGCTCAGGAATGTAATCGCCATTAAACGCATCTAAAATAATCCAATCAAATTGCTGACTTTTAAGCGCCGCACGTTTAATAAAAATACGCCCATCTTGTACTTTAGTAGTTACGTTATCGGTTTCTATAAAGTTAAAATAATCGCGCGCCACTTTAATTACCGAAGGATCTATTTCAACATTTTCAATGTGTGCCTTTGGGTATAGCTCATGAATCATATTAGAAAGCGTACCGCCACCTAAACCAATAATGAGCACATTTTTAGGGTTATCAATCAGTAATAAACTAGAAAAAGCCAACTTAGTATAATTAAATACCAGTTTTTTAGGGTCGCTAATGTACATGCAACTTTGGCTGCTTTGTCGGGTTTTTTCATCAAACTTTAAACAGCGTAAATCGCCAGTTTCTTCAACGAGTAAATTTCGATATAAAGAGCGCTCTTTATGCACAACATTACTCATACTATGAGCTGAAAATAGCAGCGCCATTATACTAATAAACAATAATTTAAGCTTGTGCATAAACGGCCTCTCGCATTTTAAGTTTATCAAAGCTAATAGCAATTAGTCCAAGCGTGCCTAACACACCAGCAAAACCTAAAATAATGGTGTTAACATCAAACGCCAGTACCATATAAAAAGAGGTAATAATGGTGCCCAGCGCACTGCCTAAGGTACTTACAAAATAAAGGCCGCCAGCCACTTGGCCGCTGCGCTCACTATTGGTAACCAGCAAACGTACAGAGTAGGGCGAGATCATGCCTAAAATAATGGTGGGTATAAAAAATAACGCGGTTGAGGCGAGTAACGAGCCGTAGCGGCTGTCTTCAATATGCGAAAAAATAAATGCCATAATTGGCTCAGCAAACAAAGCAATGGGCACCACCATAATACTGGCAACTAAAAAGATTAACCCATATTTGGTCAACGAAGGATGACGAATAGACAGCTTCCCTCCCAGTAAATACCCGAATGATAAGCTAAGCATAAATACCGTAATAATACTGCCCCAGATATGTACGCTACTGCCAAAGTAAGGCGCTAAAATGCGCCCACCTAACAGCTCTATTCCCATAATACTAAAGCCACTGCTAAAGGCTAAAAAGTAAATTAATGCATTTGTTTTTGTTAACATTATATTATTCTTATTGTGTTATTTTCATCCATCTTAACGTGATAGCTGTATAGCCGCTAGTGTAAAAATTAGACGCACACATAGAGCGCAAAAAAACATTTTGTTATAAAGTAACACATGTTATAGTTTTAGTTATAATATAACGTTACCAAAAAGCATTTTATGAAGTACTCATTAATTTACTTAGCCTGCTTAAGTGCAAGCGCACAAAGCATTGCCCAAAGCCAACCAATAGAGAAAATTGCGGTTACATATAAACAAGCTTACCGAGGCGATATTCCTCAAAAGCAAATGCCACAATCAATCGAAACCCTCGATAACGCGGTACTTGATCAAAAAGGAATAACTCAATTACAAGATGCGCTGGATTTTTCTGCCAGTATTTCACGTAAAAATAACAGTGGCGCATTGTGGGATAGCTTTTCGATTCGTGGATTATCGGGTAACGAAAACATGCCATCGGGTTACTTAATTAATGGTTTTAGCGGTGGACGCGGATTCAGCGGCCCTCGTGATGTATCAAACATTGAGTACATTGAAGTATTAAAAGGTCCAGGTTCTGCACTATACGGGCGCTCAGAACCCGGCGGTACAGTAAATATCGTAACCAAAAAACCTCAATTTGAGCAACAGGGTGAGCTAAAACTTAGCTTAGGTAGTGATAATTTTAATCGCGTTGAAGGTGACTATACAAACGGCATTAACGATAACACAGCATTTAGAATAAATGGCGCATGGCAAGATAGCGATAGCTACCGCGATGAGGTGTACACCCATAAAAAGGTAGTTACGCCATCTATTTATCATCAAATAAACGCTTCAACCAGCATCACTTATGAATTTGAATACGTTGATTTAGCCCAGCTATTTGACCGTGGTGTTGTTGTACTTAATGATAATTTTAATACTGTTCCTAGCTCACGCTATTTAGGCAATCCAAACGATGGTGACACGCAAGTATATTCTCGTGGTCACCAAGTAACTTTAAATCACGATATAAACAATGAATGGTCACTCGTTGTAGGCGCAAACTACCGCAGCTCTACACTAACTGGGTTTTCGTCTGATGCTGAACTTGCACCCTCGCGCCAATCATTATTCGATGATGGCCGCACACTTACCCGCCAACAGCGCTACCGCGATTATGACGTTGATGATACTAGCCTTAAATTTGAGCTAAGTGGGCATTTTGATACCGCAGGCATTACCCATCACTTATTAATAGGAGCCGACGCATACAAATACGACTTACGCACTGGACTTTATCGTTATCGCGGCGGTAATAGCACTTACACAGTTGATATTTATCAGCCGAATTATAACGTTGCTCGTCCTGAAGTAGGTTTGCTCTACGAAAACAACGAACAACAAGATGCTTATGGTATATACGTTCAAGATCAAATGGATCTGACTGATAAAATTAAGCTATTAGTTGGCCTTAGATTCGATAGCGTAGATCAAGACATTTTAGAAACCAAAAGTGGTGTGCTTTCAAGCAGTTCACAAAGTCAGGTAAGTCCACGAGTAGGCTTAGTATATGAACTAAACAACGCTGTAACCTTATACAGCAGCTACTCCGAAGGCTTTTTACCATTAAGTGGTACAGATGCAAATGGCGATCCATTTGGCTTTGAATACAGTGACTCATTTGAAGTAGGCGCTAAATTTAGCTACCAAGGCATAACGGGAACCCTAGCATTATTTGATGCCACTAAAAGTAATATGTTAGTAGCCGACCCTGTAAACGTTGGTTTTTCAGCGCCTATTGGTAAAGCAAATAGTAAAGGTGTTGAACTCGATTTAAGTACTTATATTACTGATGATACAAAGTTTAATTTATCTTACGCTTATATAGATGCCAGTACGGCAAACGACATAATAAATGCTGATTGGGGCGTGCCAATCAAAAAAGGCAGCCCATTAGTCAATGTGCCTAAAAATAACTTAAATCTAACGCTTAGCCATCAAACGGCCGTTCTTGGCAAAGAGCTAGAACTAGGTGCCAGTTATCAGTACACCAGTGAGCGATTAGGCGATGCCGCCGATTTAACATTTAACTTACCGAGCTATCAACTAGTTGGTATTTTTGGGCAGGTAAACTTGACCGAGCGCACCAAGTTAAATATCAGTGTTAACAATATTTTTGATGAAGAATATGCTCAAAGTAGCTACAACGCATTATGGGTTTACCCCGGTGCGCCTACTCAATTTAAGATGTCATTGGCATATCAATTCTAACAATTTCATAGTCCCGATTAGCTATTTTAACCCGACTTTTGTTATTTAGCTTTTCATCCAAAGCGTCTTAATGTAGTGGTTAAGGCGCTTTTTTTATTGTTTTGTATAATGCATAACAGCTGTTAACCCCCTTTACAGTTATTCTTCAATTGATATTAAGGCAATTAAAAAAGCCGTATAGTTTATATACGGCTTTTGTTTTTAATTAAAACTGATAGCTTATCCGAGCCGAAACATTACGTCCTGGTTGGCTATATTGGCTAAAATCAGTGCCTTGTGATTGACCGGCAATGAGTTCAAACGGTACGTACTCTTTATCGAGTAGGTTAAGTAAACCTACATTCATTTGCCATGCTTGCCACTGATAATTTGCATATAAATCAACAACACCATAACCGTTACCTTGTGTTGTTTTATTACCATTAGTATCAAGTACTACATCAGACTGTGACTTGGCTAAACGCCAAGCAGCGGTCCAATTAACATTGCCAAACTCAGTGCTTACCAATATAGAACCATTTAACGGGCTAATACTAGTAAGTGGCTGATCAGAGTCTTTGTTTTCACCATCTACGTAAGCAACATTGGCTTCTAATAAAATATCGTCGGTAACATACATAGCAATACCAGCTTCTACACCGCTGATCTGGGTTTCGCTAATATTTTGATATTGGTAAAATGTTTTATTTACATTAGGAATATAAGTTGGTTCAACACCCGCAATTGCCGTTTCGATAAAGTCATCATAGGCAGCATAAAAAGTACTTAGATTTACACTAATATCGCTACTTGCGTATCTTAATCCGATCTCGAATGAGTCACTGCTTTCAGGGTCTAAATCTGCGTTTGGTAATATTTGATAAAATGGCTCAACACCATGGCTTTGATAAGCTTGGTCGTGTGGCGGTATTTTAAAGCCTCGAACATATTGCCCATACCAAGATAAATTATCGTCTACCTGGTAAATCACACCCAGCTTTGGTGAAAACGCAGACTCGGTAATATCGTTAAGCTCGGCGTCAGCGTATAACGCATCTTTTTTTGCTTCAAGTGCATAATAATCGTAACGAAGACCCGCTACTAACGACCAATCAGTTTCGTTAAATTTAATACTGTCTTGCATATATACACCAACTAAAGAAGTATCGGCGCCAGGAAATGCTTTTTGTTTTTCATTCGTAAAATCAACAGTACCATCATTTAATACACGGGTTTTTAAGCGTGGTCGAGTAGTATCATATAAATCAATATCTACTCCATAGACAAATTCATGCTCGGTATTTTCTCCTTTAACTTCCTTACTAAATACCGCTTTTAAGCCTAAAATATCTTGCTCAAACCCGTAGTCATTATAATCGATGTAATTTCTAGCTGCGCTTATTTGGTCACTTTGTTGCTCGTATCGACTATAAGATAGTTGCCCATACCATTTATCAAATATGGCTGTTGCCATATCTGAATCATAATCGAGTGCAAATGAGATATTTGTATCTTCGTCTTCGGTTTCTTGAATGGATGGAGTGATTACTTGCTCTGTTGTTTGATTAAAGTAATCTAAGGTGTATTTAAGGGTCCGTTTTTCATCAAGTTTTTGCTCAACTTTAAGCAGTAAAGCATCAGAGCGGGCATCGTAACCTGGTAAATCTTCAACGTAGTTTTGTACTTCTTCACTATCGCGATGGCTATAAACAGCGCTAATAGCAAAGTCACCTAAATCTTTTGCTGCTGTAATATCAGCAGCAACCTGATTACTTTGGCCTTGATAACCTAACGCTACTTTTACCAAGCTTTGTTGATCCACTAAATAATCACTCGGGTCTTTAGTTGTTATTACTACAATTCCCCCAAGTGCATCAGAACCATATAGCGATGATGCCGCCCCTTTTGCAACTTCAACTTGTTTAACACCCGCAACATCAAAGTAGTTTCGACCCACTAAATAACCGCCGCCGCCAGCGTAGCCATCGTTTGTGCGTCTTCCATCTTTAATAAAAACAACTCTGTTGCCACCAACACCTCGTACAGTTAATGTTTGCGCGCCTGCGCCACTGCCAGTACTTGAGATACTTGGATCGTATTTAAACATAGTTTGTAAATCTACAGCGAGTTGACGCTCAATATCTTGTTCGGTAATAACCGTTACTGAGCCAGTCACATCTTCAAGCTTTTGTTCAAAACGAGAACCACTAACCACAATATGATCGTCAATAACATTTTCGGCCAGTGAGCTACCAGAGCTAATTAACAAAGAGGCTAATGCTGTAAATTTAAAAGAAAAGGGATTCATCTCCACTCCAAATGATAATAGTTATTATTTACTTTTAAATGGTACAACTAACCCAAAATAAGATCAATTGATTATGATAATCATTTTCATTTAGATTAAAGTGGTTATAATACTAAAAAATAAAATCGGAGTTTGTTATGAAGTACCTAATTTTTTTTCTGGCTTTAGCCACTCAATCAGCACTCGCGAAAGAGCGTGTGATCAGTGCTGGCGGCACATTAACTGAAATAATCTACGCACTAGAAAAACAAAATAGTTTAGTCGCGGTTGACCAATCAAGTATGTATCCGCAACAAGCAACACAGTTGCCACAGGTAGGTTACTATCGAGACCTAGCCGCTGAGGGAGTGCTTTCAATGCGCCCAACTACGTTACTTGCACTTGAAGGTGCAGGAAGAGAGCAGGCGCTCAAGCAAATAGAAGCGACCGGAGTGAAGGTTATTCACTATAAAAAACCGACTTCTGTAAATGAACTACTTGCGCTAATTAAGCACCTTGGTAGTGATTTAGATGCAAACCTAAAAGCTCAAAACCTAATTACTAAAATAAAAAAATCGTTACCTACTAAAGCAAAAACACAGACCCACAACGCTTTGTTTTTACTTTCAGCTAATGAGCGTGGGCTCGTCGCAGCAGGAAAAGAAACGGTGCCCAACTTACTGTTTAACTATGCAGGCATTACCAATATAGCTGCTACGCATACAGGCTTTAAAGCAATTAACAGTGAAGTACTGGCAGTAAGTCAGCCCGATTTTTTAGTGGCGCCAGCGCATGTTGTGCAAAGCCTTGGTGGGAAACAAGCCTTTTGTAAACAGCCTACACTTCGTTTATTAAAAGCAGCGCAAGAGTGTCAGTTACTGGTCATGGACAGCTTACTTTCACTGGGCATGTCGCCGCGTATTGCAACTGCGATTCAAGCATTGCATGAGTATAAAACACGCTTATGAGCACGTTAACTTTGAATCGTTTTAACGCCATAACACTAAGTAATCCGCATAAGTGGATGCTATTAAGTTATGGCTGCATTTTTGCTTTAGCATTACTTAGCATAGGCTATGGAGCCGCAGGATGGGATTGGCGATTAGCGATTGCATGGCTAGCCCCTGAGCATTTTAGTCAATTTGATGCGCTACAAATCAATGTGGTTACACAAATACGCCTGCCTCGTTTTGTCCTTGCAGTGATGGTGGGTTTAGTACTTGCACAAACAGGAGCTGCAACCCAAGCGCTGTGTCGTAACCCGCTTGCCGATCCCTCTATTATTGGTATAAGCGCAGGCGCTGCAATGGTCGCGGTGGCTTTTATTGCCCTTAGTGCACAGTTTAATTTTAACGCTCAACACTACTTACCTTATGCCTCATTTTTGGGGGCATTATCAGTAACGTCGCTGGTATATTTAGTCTCAAAACAACAAAAACAAATTAATATAAATACACTTATATTAGTCGGTGTCGCCATTAATGCATTGGCATTCGCTGTTATTGGGCTATTAAGTTTTTATGCCGATGACAGCGCACTGCGGTTAATTAACTATTGGACCATGGGCTCATTAGGCGGTGCGAGTTGGGATAATATAAAACAAGCGAGTCCTTTGCTTTTGCTGAGCCTTATCGGGCTATGGCGATTAAAAGAGCCAATGAATCTACTTCTTATTGGTGAATCACAAGCTCAATACTTAGGTGTCGATACCAGCAAGCTTAAATTATACGTCATTATATTAGTTGCATTGGGCGTAGGTGCGGTAGTTGCGCTAACAGGTTTAATTGGCTTTGTTGGTTTAGTTGTTCCTCACATCGCACGCCTCATGGTTGGGCCACATTTACGAAATATGCTGCCACTTTGTATGCTTTTAGGTGTGATTGTGTTGCTACTTTCAGATTGGTTGGCACGCTTAGTTGTTATGCCTGCGGAGCTGCCAATTGGCATTATAACGGCGTTACTTGGCGCTCCACTATTTATATATTTGATCATTAAAAATAAGCGAGATTGGTCATGATCACGTTTAACAACCTCAATATAGGCTTTAACACCCATCGTGTTTTAGAGGGTATTAGCGGCAATATCCAAGCAGGACAACTTGTCGCACTGATAGGCGAAAATGGCGCAGGTAAATCGACCTTACTGCATACTTTGGCAGGCATGCATCCCTTTGAGGGAGATATACTATTTAATACCAAACCTTTGCATTCATTTTCTAAAGAGCAATTAGCTAGCAAGCGCGCTGTAATGATGCAAAGTAACCATGTTGGCTTTGATTTTAGTGTATTTGAACTCATTGCTATGGGCCGCTATCCCTATACAGAGTCTCTTAAAACACAAGCCAATAAAGTTCAAAAATATGCCTCACTTATGGATTTAACCCATTACCTAACACGTCGAATGAGTGCGCTTTCGGGCGGCGAACAACAGCGTGTTCATATGGCGCGCACATTAGCCCAGTTAGATGCTTTTACTGCGCAAACTGAGCCTAAATTAATGTTGCTCGATGAGCCAACATCAGCGCTAGATATGCGTCATCAACATGCTTTACTTAGCTGTGTTAGAACCTTTGTAGAGCAAGGAAACAGCGCCATTATTGCTATACACGATCTTAATTTAGCAAGCCTTTATGCAACCAACGCTATTTTATTACACAACCAAAAAGTGCTGCAAAGCGGGTCTATAAATACGGTTTTAACAGCACAAAACTTACAACAAATGTACGCCATGAAATTGCACGTTAACCCTCATCCTTATAACGATGCGCCCATGGTTTTTTCTCAACGTCAGGAGTTTTCATGAGAGAGCAAGCATTAAACGACGCACGTACGCTCGTTTTTAAAACCCATGCCGGCGTAATGTCGACCATTTCAAATAATTTACGCGGCTATCCGTTTGGCTCTGTTACACCTTATATGTGTGACGAACAAGGTCGCATCTACTTTTTTATTAGTGACATAGCTCAGCACACCAAAAATTTAAAACAGGACTCACGCATGAGTCTGACTATTTTTGATGCCGCCGATTATGGCGATCAAAACGAACATGGGCGAGTAACACTCGTAGGTGATGGCTCTATTGTGGCAAAAGATCAAAGCGAAGTGCTACTTGATAAATATATAGCTTTGTACCCTGAGGCTGCAAGCTATCGCAATGCGCATGATTTTCAGCTTTGGCAATTAGATGTAGTACGGGTGCGTTATATTGGCGGTTTTGGAAAAATATTTTGGCTTGAGCAAAACGAGTGGCAAGCTCAGCCTAAAAAGTGGGATGAAAGCCAGCAGCAAAGCATGATCACTCATATGAATGAAGCTCATCAAGATGCTATGTCGCTGATATTAATGCAGCACTATAACGTAGCCGATAACACCCCAATAATGAGCGGCCTACTACCCACAGGCTTTTATATACAAAGCCACAAGCGTAATTACTTTATTAATTTTGCGAACGAGTGCGATAGCCCATTAGCCGTGCGAAAAGCACTTGTAGCCCTAACAAATCAAGCACGAAACAGCTCAAACCAACTAGCGGAGACAGTATGAAAAAATTAATAGCCTTACTCAGCACTACACTGCTACTGAGTGCCAATACTGCATATGCAGACGAATGCACACTAAATATAGATGCAAACGATATGATGCAGTTTTCAACTAAAACACTAAGCGCCCCTAAAAGCTGTAAACAAGTGACTGTAAAGCTTAGTCACACCGGTAAATTACCTGCCAATGTAATGGGTCATAACTGGGTGCTATCTACTGAACAAAACATGCAAGGTATTATCACAGATGGCAACGCTGCAGGGCTTAGCAACCACTACATAAAGCCTAATGATAGTCGCGTGATTGGTGCTACAGACATTATTGGCGGCGGTAAAACAACCGAAGTTACTTTTAAAACCAGCGGCTTAACCGCCGGAATCGATTACACTTTCTTTTGCTCTTTTCCTGGCCATTACGCCATGATGAAAGGCACATTTACGCTTAAGTAAATATTAAAAAGTGTATTACACAAACACAGTGCCAACCTATTGTTGGCACTGTGTTTTCTCCCCTCGTTTGGCTAAAGCTTTAAATGCAGCTTGTTGATGTGCTTTTTGCACATAGCGAGCAGGCAAAGCGTTAACTTCTAATTGATAACCACTTTGCTCAGATTGTACTTTTGATACTGGCGAAACCCATACAACATTAAGCTCTGGGGCAATTCGCTTAATTACCCGCGCTATGCCTTCACCATTTCTCACATGAAAGTCACCGGCTAAATGTATAACCTGCTTGCCCTTATTTTGACTAATATAGTTAACGATAGACTCAGCCATGGTTTCGTCCCAAGTAACTTGCGCGGCGTAAAGTTTTTCGTTTTTACTCGCCGTTCCATGATGCATGGATTGCATAAAGCGTTCTTTATAAAGGCTTGGAGAAGTATCTATCTCTTTTGCAATAAAACTACGCTGTTGTGCGTCAAGCTTATTAATATAATTAATACCTTGGCGACCAATACAGGTAACAATATGCTTAGGCGCATTTGAAGCTATTACATCGCTATTTTGTATCTTCGCTAATTCCACTAACGCACGATAATCGCTCTTATAATTAGGCCAAGCCTTAGTATTATCAATTAGGTATTGTTCACCTATTTTACTCTCAAGATAAAGGTTTAGTGTTTGCTGATCAGCGCGGCTAAATTGCTCAAGCGATAGAGCAATAGGCTTATTTTGCGTGCTTAATTGCTGAAACAGCTCAGCCTGAAATAAGTGGACACCGGGGTGTGTATGCCATTCACCGACTAAAACAACATCGGCATTCAAAAGCGTGGATTCTGACAATATTGAATTAACTCGCTGGCCATTTGCATTATAAAGCCCGTAATTATACAAGGATGAACTTTGAGATACTGATACTGTGTTTATACTGCAGCCTGATAATCCACTGAGTAAAACAAGTGCTAAAAATGGGTTTTTCATATCGGTTTTTATAAAAATAAGAATCAAAACAATGAAGTTAGTATACACAACAAACTGCTTTAAACCCACAAATGCAAATAAAAACAATTATCATTTGATGTTTTAGAGTTTCTGTTTTACAGTCTTAAAAAATATACAGATATGGAACGTCCCATGGCCTTACCTTTTTTATGTGCTCGACACAAACAACATGTTTTATGTCAACCAGAGCAAGCAATTATAGATATTCAAAACGCGCAGTTAAGTGGCGAAGCGCTGTTTAAACGATACCAATTTTCACAAGCATTGCCGTACTTGGGGTGTGCACTTGAAAGTGCGTCCTTGTTAGCTCAAATGTATAACTGTGCGAATAAACAGCAAATCATACAAATTACCTCACTTACAGAGCGCCTTTATTCCACACTTCACTTTTTAGACGAACAAAGTGCTGCGCACAATGCACTCATACAATCTATTAATCTGCTAAACGAGATATTGTATAGCGATGATGAATATCATGACTTAGCGCTTTCATGCATTACACAGCTAAAAAAATTAGCACTGCAACATCCTCCACATCTTACTAAGCACTAATTTTTATGGCAATAAGCAACGCGCTAAACAAAATTGGGTTAACTTTTTATATTAATAATGGCTAACATATCTTCTTCGTCTTCATCTAGGCCAACTTCTTCAAACCCAAAACTAGAATAAAAATCCTTAGCAACAGGGTTTTGCGGGTTATAACAAATCTCGATTTGTTCAAGCTTAGAAGTCGTTTTAATCTCTGCAATTGCCATGAATAGTGCTTGGCGGCCAATACCTTTATTTTGATGATGTTTATCTACCATAAAACGCCAAATAGAAACTTTTGTAGGGGTTTCTCGCACCCACATAAAAAAGCCTACAGGCTTATTATTTTGGTAAATAGCTTTACAGGTATGCCCAACATTATAATGAGACTCAACTAACGACCACATATTACTCGCTACGTAATCTTGTTGCGCTTTGGTAACGTCTAAATCGCATACCTCTTCGTAATTTGCAGAAGTGACATCTTCCAATGAAATGTTCATTATTGTCCTTAATTTAAAACATGGAGTTATAAGTAGTTTTGTTTTATCACGTTATCAGCACTAACATATCTAGGCAATGTATTCTTTTTAGGCACAAAAAGCCGCAGTAATAAATACTGCGGCTTTGTTTACATAACACGTGTAATTCTTTATTGATAACAAACAATAGTACTGTGCTTTTGAAGCTTTTCAAAATTGTTATGCTCTTAAGCTGGTGTTACTATTATAGAAACGGATTTTTAATTATCAATAAATGGAATTAAGGTTATGGCTATTCAATTAGCAAACTACGAAATTAATATACGCTCATTTCACCCTGAAAAAGACTTTGGCTGGTCTGGACTAATGTTTGAAGGAGATAATCGAGGGTTTTCGCTAAAACCTAGTGGTATTAAACCTACGACCTCAAGGATTTGGCATCGTCTACGGCTTTCTACAAAAAATAGTAAAATTAGTTCTATTGATACAATATCAGATCCATCAAAAGCACCGTGGGAAGATAAGAAAAGAATATATTCTGGTAACCTTGCACCAAAAGGGCGTGTTACCCTCAAAGAAAAACCTCCAACTAATAATAGTATTTATCAGTATCAGTTAGACGGCCAATACGGAGGAGTTAATCACGCCATGCCAGGTTCTCCTCAGATGCAAGAAAGATTTTTCATACGTGCCAACTTTAAATGTTAAGTATAAAATTATTATAGACATTGATATTGTTAGCGGTCACATGGATATAGTTACTTATATCACTGGCGATGCTTTTCCTAATTGTGAAGCATTTATTGTTGGTCCTGGTGGGCGAGCTATCTATCTTGGTATACATGTTCGCAAAGGTGCGCCACCACTAAGCTTATCTCTCAACGCTGATTACCCAATGATTGTAAGCGCACTCCGCTTGCCTCTCAACAATAATGGTAGTTTTAAAGGGACCGTAGGCGATGAACTATTTAGACAGGCAAATAAATACCCTAAATTAAGCTTTCATAAAATAGCGGATTGGAATTATCGTTTTACTTCTATTCCAGCAAATAGTGGTCATTGTATGCTGCTTGAAAAAGCGAGTTTAGAAAACTGTTTTAATGGCTTACTTAAGTAAAAAGGCGACTCGATGAAACTCATCTTTAAAGCACACTTTTTTAAAATATTGTTTTTTGGTTCAATGATATCGTTATTATCAGCCTGTACAGAGGTAAAAAAAAGTGAACCCGTAATTTACCTTATACCTGAAAATTATGCTGGCTCTCTATACATAATATTTAATGCACCAAACGGGCATCCACCGAAATACGAAGATGGCTCTCGGGTATATGAAATACCACCATCCGGTATACTCGTTACACAAATGGATGCCAACGAGGGCTGGATTGAAAACAGTCAAATACAATACTTTGAAGTGAGTAATACGAATGAAAGAACGCCCATAAGCGAAGACTCTTCATTAAAAGATAAAGATAAAGATACTACAGACGATGGAGAAACAAGAACTGTGTATGTGGGTGGCCTAGGTGAATCGGGTCCAATATATGGCTGTACTGTGATTAATCAAAATTTTACGGTTGGTACAGACGCAGAACAGACCGACAAGAAAAATTTATTCAGTATATACGATGCTATTAAGCGCAAAAATATAGATGAAAAACTTTTCAAAGGTATGTGTAAGAATAGTAAAGATGTTACATCACCCCAATAATAAAATGTAGTTACTTTTTCAAAATGCCAATATCCGACGTATTAGTTAGCTAATTACTAAAGCTATTCAAATAAAAAAGCCGCAGTAATAAATACTGCGGCCTTTGTTTTTACTAAATACTTTAAGTTATGTGCTTTTAGTATGCGCCTGCGCTGTAAATAAGCTCGTAGCTGTGGCTGTAAATCTCAAGGATGTTACCAAACGGGTCTTCCATGTAGATCATGCGGTACGGCTTTTCACCAGGGTAATAGTAGCGTGGCTCTGGCATACGTTTTTTACCACCTGCAGCAACAATACGATCCGCTAAGCCTTCTACATCTGGGTCTTGTACACAGAAATGGAAGATACCGGTTTTCCAGTATTCAAAGTTGTCTTTAGGGTTTTCTTGGTCTTTAAATTCAAAAATTTCTACACCAATTCGGTCGCCTGTTGAAAGATGCGCTATTTTGAATTTTTCCCAATTTGGACCAAATACATCGGTACACATTTCGCCAATTGGGCTGTTGTCTTCAGTGATCACGGTAGGCTCCATTATGGTGTACCAGCCCATCACCTTAGTGTAAAACTCTACGGCTTTTTCAACATCGGGAACTGAAATACCAATGTGCGAAAAACTACGTGGATATGTATGACTCATAATAAATACTCCTACTTAACTATGTTTAGTTGATGGAGTGAGTTTACGAACTGACCAACATTAAGTAAAATTATCATTAATCATCATTTTGAGTATATTTTGTAATGATAAATCCTACATGGTTAAACACGTTTTGTACTTTAGTTGAGGTAAATCACTTTACCCAAACCGCCGAGCGCCTTTATATGACCCAGTCAGGCGTAAGCCAACATATAAAAAAGTTAGAGCAGCAAGTAGATTGCGGCTTGCTTGAGCGCCACGGTAAACAATTTACGCTTACCGTTCAGGGTCAAAATTTATATCAGCAGGGTAGTCAGTTACTCAAAGAATGGCAGTTTTTACAGCAGCAATTAAAAGATGATTCACCTTACAGCGGTTTAGTTAAAATACAGTCGCCAGGCAGTTGCGGGCTACAGTTTTACAATCAACTATTAGCACTGCAAGTAGAGCACAAGGAGCTAATTATAGATTACCGCTTTGCTCCCAATACCAGTGTTGAACAAGCGGTGGCAAATCACAGTGCCGATATTGGGTTTTTAACTCAAGCGCCAACCCTTAGCGAAGTTACTAGCCACAAAATTGGTCAAGAAGCTTTATTATTAGTAACCCCTGCACATATTAAAAACCCAACGTGGGAGGTTTTATGTGAGCTTGGCTTTATTGGCCACCCCGATGCAAAACACCACGCGCAGCTTTTACTTAGCGAAAATTACAGTGAGTTTGAACATGTTGATCAAATTAAGCAAACGGGGTTTTCTAACCAAATAAGTTTAATACTTGAGCCGGTAAGTTTAGGGTTGGGTTTTACGGTTTTACCTGCGCATGCTGTTAGCGCATTTAATAAACCTGCGCTTATTAAAACACACCATTTAGCTAATCCAATTAGCGAAAATATTTATGTGTGCCATCACCGTAATAGGCCAATGGCAAATCGCATGAATACAGTAATTGAAGCAATAAAATCAGGCTAGGGCGCGTATAACTGCGCCCGTAAAGCCCCTTTACAGCTTAAGCTGTACGTTTTGTTTTTTGCGTAATATCTGTGAGGCTTTGTTTGCTTTTTAAATAAACCTTGTGCACAGCAAAAGTAAGTAAAGTCATCAGTACCATCATACTAAGTGTCGGCCAAAGGCTGAGGGTATGATAACCAAGCGCCCCCATAAACCAGCAAATAAGTACCCATTGAATAACATATAGCGCGGTTACATGCTTACTGGCATATAAAAGAGCACGTGTAATAGGGCCATTATATTTATCAGCAAAAATAAACTGTATAGCCGCTAGTGCACATAAATTTAAGCCAATTAAATAGCTAATACCGCCGACATTTAAATGGAAAAAGTTGCCAAACTGACCTTTAAAATCAATAGCTAACCATACGCCGCCAATAACTAGTAAAGCAGCGCCAAGTTGTGCACATACTTTATATAAGTAATCGGCATTTTGTCGATTACTAAGGTATAAACGACCAAGTACATACCCCGTTAATATCGCACTTACCCAAGGAAAAACCGGAAAATACACCTGATAGTTATTAGCAAAAAATAAATCACTAATATAAGGTGAAAGCGTAAATTGCTGCCCCCTTACAAACTGGCTCAAAACTGCAATTGCAATGGCTAAAACCACAATCCATGCTGTTTTCCAACGGGCAATATTAAGCACACCAAACAGCAATAAGCTAACTCCAGCTAGTTGTAAAATATCACCTGTTAACACCATAAATTGTAACTGCCCAGCACTGAGAGGACTTTGCCAGCCATAAGCATTTATAAACGCCTCAGGCATGGTATTAAATACTTCAATAGGCAGCCAAAACTTGGCCGCATTCATTAAATAGGCAAGCAGTAAAAGCTGTAAACCTCGCTTAATTAAAAGTAAGGGTGTTTGCCTACGCGAGAGTGCCATAGACAGTCCCATTGCCACTAAAAACGAGGCGGTGCCTTTGCCAAGTATATGCACAACCGTACCAAAAGCGCTTTCACTTTGAAGCGCTGTGGAGGCATACATCCATAAGGTATGCACAATAATCATAATAAAAACGCTCGCACCACGCGCAAGATCAATCGTTTTAAGACGTTGGTTCATTGGTTTTAATATCCTTTTTAGGGCAGGTTTGGCATTTGCTATAACCAGCTAAATAATAGCGGCAACAAGTTAAACGCTGGGGTTTTTCAGTAAATGGCGTATCAAGATTAAAGTGTTCACAAATAAGGGTGTGCAGCTGACGATGGCAATTATTGATATGTAAAGTGGTAGCAAGGGCTAAGCTATGAGCTCGCTCAATAGCACTACTTAATGAATCGAGTAATAACCGTGCTTGTTCTTTTTTACCCAGTGCATAGTCAGTATTTATCCATGCACCTACTTGGCTTATAAAATGAGTAAACGCTTTGGTTTGCTCATTTTTACTTACTAACACGCTATTATTGAGGTTAAACCCACGACAATAAGCGCCATTTACCGCTAACGGCATGTTAATGGGATCAGCCGTACTTTGCTTGCAAGCAAACCAATAGCAATAAGCGTAAATAGCTTGCCAACAAAGCTGCAAATACAAATGCCGACTAATAAATTGCTTAGGCGCAGTAGGATACTGCGCCTTACAACGAACAGTTAAAGCGCGCACGAATAATAAGCTCGGTTTAAAAGTTCGTTGCACGGGTTGTTGGCAATATAAAAACTGCGCAAGGGTAATCGGTTTAGCCATACAGCTTTGCCGATACGGGGTTGTTTAAGTTACCAGCAAACTGCAAACTACCTGCCGGATCGGTTAAATCAACCATTTGCTCATTATTACCCAGCTGTAAGCGGTTTAAACAAGAGTGAGCAAACTCATCACTAAAAAAGTCATACTCTTTAAATCGCTCATTTAAAGCAGGGTTAGCATGTTGATACGCTTTAACACTTTGCGTAACACACTGCCAAAAGTCATGCTCTGTAATACGCTCTTCTCGCACTAAAATTGCCACTAAGTATCTAAAAAAGCAGTCAAATACATCGGTAAATATACTTAACAGCTCAAGCTCTTTAGGCATAGAAACATGAATACGTTCAACCCCTGCAGACAATACTTCAGTGCTATTAAGTAAAGCAACCTCTTCACCTATGTCTTTCATATATGCGCCCACTGGCACCGAATTTTTAAGCTTTAAAATGAGGTTTTCGCCGTGAGGCATAAACACTAATTTATGCGCGTAAAAGCAATGTACCAGCGGAATTAAATAAGCATTAAAGTAGGCATGCAACCACTGCTGCGTGCTCAAACCACTTTGCGTTATCCATTCGCCCACTAAACTTTGGCCATTATTATCTAAGTGTAATAACGCTGCCATAGTGGTCAGTTGTTCATCACTATTTAAATTATGATTTGGGTTTTCTCGCCATAAACAGGCAAACATTTTACGATAGGGTGTATCACCTAGCGCGCTTTGCTCAAACGTATTATAGGCATAACCTAAGGTGGCGTATTCTCTAAGTGCTGTAAAATTAGCGCCTGCGAGTTGTTGATCTTGGCTAACCTTTTCAAATACCCAATCGTTAATGGCAGGAGTCATCGCCATGTAAGCACGCGATAGACCACGCATAAATCCCATATTTAAAATCGACAACGCCACTTTTAAATACGGCTTATGCGGGTGCGAGCAATTATATAAGGTCCGAATTGACTGTTGCGCTTGATATAAATCGTCACCTTCACCTAAATACACTAATCGCTGATTTGCCAACTCATTTGCAAATACCACACTCAATTTGTGTTGGTACTGCCATGGGTGAGCAGGAATGAGTAAGTAATCAGCGGGGTTTAGGTTTTGAGCTTTTAGCACTTTGTTAAACGCATCTCGGGTGGTTAAATCTAGCTCATCACTTATATGGCTTGGGTAATCGGCAAAGTATTCACTATGGGCAAAGTCGCATACCGTTTTATGCGCTGCTAACCACTGTACTTTAAACGGTTTGCCTACTTCTGGCGCATAACGTAAAAAGTCAGCTTTACTAAAACCAATGCGGCCATTATTAGCAACAAAGGCAGGGTGACCTTCGCTCATTGCGGCTTCTATTTTTTGGAGCCCTAAATTAGCTAACTGCGCCGCTGTTAAAGTGTTATTTTCACGTTTAAAGCACGCACTGGCTAAAGTAGCATTTAGCTCTTCAAGGTAGGTGGCAAGGCGCTTACCCGTTAAACCTAGCGCAGGCCCCTGCATACTAAAAAAGTGTAATACATCTAGTGGTTGCAGCTCTTCGTTAAGGTTGTAAAAGCATAAGCTTGGCTCATCTATATCTATATGATTCAGTGCCATAGCACGGCCATTAAAAATAAAGTAACCGTCTTCAACATTTACTTTAAAGCCTTGCTTTGTTGTCTCTGCAGCCAATAAACGCTCGTGCACTAGCTCGGTGAGTGCTTTAGCTTGTAAATGTCGATTTGCCCATTGCCAATGTGGCTGTATCACATAATCAGTTTGCAAAGACGCTAACGAATCAGTAAATAGTTGGCTGTGCCTATCAAAGGCTGCTTTATTACAAAAGCCTAAATAAGCGGCTTTTTCGCCTAGTTGAATTTGCTGGGTGTGCACAAACCCCAAACGCTTATTTAACGTATGGATTTTGCTATTAGCAATGTCGGGCTCAACCACAACACGGGCGGCACTATTTTGAGCAAAAATACTTTGCAGCACGCACTGCATCATTTCAAAACTAAAATGGCGCTTAGGTGCCGTGTTAGGCGCTAATAAAATATGCATACCCACATCATTAGGTTCAACCTCGTACGCCGCTTTCATTAAGCTTTCGTGCTCAGGGCTATAAAGCTCAACTAAAGCCAATAGGTTATTATTTTGCTCGATCACGTACGCCTGATGATGAGGCGTATCAATAATATCTTGATACGCTTTAGTTATTTGTTGCTCGGTTTGCTGCTGCATACCCCAAAAGTGCGAATACGGTTGCTTAAGCCAATCGCAAAATGTTGGCATATCTGTTGGTTGTAATAACCGCATCGTCACTTTGCCGGTATGCTGTAGGGTGGTTACAAAAGATGAAAAATACATAAAAACTCCAATAAATCTTAAAAACTAAGACGCTGAACGCGCAGTTCGAGCAACAGCCTTAACCCGCCAAAGAAAAATAAAGGCAAGGCTTGCAAAGCCAATGGCAGCAAAGTAAAACACAACCGTTGTTGAAAGATGCTCTACGCTCATACCCACTAGTAACGACGCTAAAATAACCCCGATATTTTGAGCTATGTGCACTTTGGCAAAGTCGCTGCCGTAATGTGCAGGCTCACTTTTAGCAAATAGCATTACCTCTAGCAGTACCATCACTTGAAATAGCGCAAAACCATATAAAACACGTGATAAAATCACTAACCCAACCGACTCCTGCGCTTGTAAATAAAGCCCAAGCGCCCCTAAAATAAGTGCACATAACAAAGTGCTAGTGCGGCTTAATGTTGGCAGTGGTAAATGCTGCCTGAAATGATTAAAAACCAGCATAACAAGCGCGGCAAAGGCAGGAATGGCGTATACAACAGCGCTTTGCAACGTACTGCTTTGTGCGTTTAAAGCTTGCCAATGAGTAGTAAAGAAGGGGCGAATTAAAAACGCGCTAAAATAAACCACCACACTTAAAAAGCAAAATTGCCAAATAAAATAGGGAATACGTTCTCGCGGTTTTTCAGTCGCTATTGCTTGCTGATAAATACCTGTTTTTAATGAATACATTAAGTAGGCGCATAATAAAACCTGAACTAGGTCACCGGCACTACTGAGTAATAACGCATAGCGTGGCTCTGCTAAACTAAAGAAGTAACCACCAATTAAAGCACCACCAATCGCACCAAAATGCATCAATACAGAAAACAAACCAATAATAGATAAATGCTTAGTTTGTTGCTCTAATCGCAGCGCAAATGGGTATATAAGTAGGTAACTTGCCTTTAGCACCAACATAAGTTGGTAGTAAACCCAAAACTCCCATACATTAGTAGCAAAGTAGCAAAGCAGGCCAAAACCAGCTGCTACCACTTGGGTTACTAACCACAAAGCCAACTCATTGTATTTTTTAGCGACCTTAGCCCATAGCGGTAAAGCCAGCATTACAGTAATACAACAGTTAGCCACAAAGAGGCCGATTAACGTGGCATCACTAATAGCAAATTCACTAGCAAAAAATTGCGGATAAAACGGTAGCAACAAGGTATCGCATACCACCGAAATAACCGTCAGCAAAATTAGCGCTAAACGAAGACTCATGCGGCGCTACTCTGCTGTTGTGCTAATAGGGTTACATCACTTAAATCAAAGTTTTGAAAAGCAATTTTTTGCTCAACCTGATAAGGCGTATAACCTAAAATTTCACGTAAAATAATACTATTACGGTAGCAAGCCATACCTAAATCTGGAGTTACAAAACCATGGGTATGCTGCTCGGCATTTTGCACAAAAATACGTTTTTGTTCGCTATCTACCGCATATTCACGGCTTACTAAATAACGGCCTTGCTCATCTTGGGGGAGTTGATGGGCAATATTATTTAAAAAAGCAGGGCGCTGATATTTAAAGCCAGTGGCGCAAATTAAAAAGTCGGTTTCTATTGAAAAGGGCTGCTCAAGCTCCTGATGATAAAACTCAGTCAGTAAACGCTTACCTACTTTTTGAGTACCTGTTAGCCTGCTGTTAGTTTTAAATGTAGTAGAAATTGGCCCATCAAGACTTTGCGCGTAGAGGGTGTCGAAAATGTCGTTAATTAAATCACCATTAATGCCTTTAAATAGGTTTTTTTGGTTTTGATTGAGCCAATCTCGCTGCTCAGTTTTTAAATTATAAAAGTAATCTACATACTCAGGAGAAGTCATTTCAAGGGTGAGCTTAGTATACTCAAGCGGAAAATAGCGCGGTGAACGTGCTATCCAATCTAACTGCAAGCCTTGCGGTACTGCTTGCTGCAATAAGGTGTGGTAAATTTCTGCTGCACTTTGCCCAGCCCCTACCACAGTAACCCGTTTAGCTGTCTTTAATTCATCAAGCCGATGACAAAAATCGCTACTGTGCATTACGTTATTTGAGTTACTTTGCACAGCGCAATCAGGAATATACGGTGCAGGCCCTGTGCCCAAAACAATATGGCGAGTCACATAATGTTGCATACCATTAGGGGTGTTACAGCTAACGGTATAACACTTACTTTGCGGGCAAAACTCAACTTGAGTGACTGTTTGTTCAAAGTTAACATTTGAAAGCTGCGAGCAAACCCATTGGCAATATAAGTTGTATTCACGGCGCAATAAAAAAAAGCTTTCACGAATATAAAACGGGTATAAACGATTATTTAATTTGGCATAATTTAAAAAGCTATACTGGCTGGTTGGATCTGCCATGGTTACTAAATCCGACATAAACGGGGTTTGTAATGTAACGCCCTCAAGCATCATTCCTGGGTGCCAATCAAACTCACTGCGCTGCTCTAAAAACAGGCCTTTTACATCTTCGAGCGGTTCACTTAAACACGCTAAAGATAAATTAAATGGGCCAAGACCAATAGCTATAAAATCGTAAGGTTGATTATCCATTATGCAATTTCCCTATAAGTTTGCCATGCAATGTGGCTAATTTGCTCAATAACAGCGCGTACATCAGATAATTGGCACTGCGCATTAAGCAATGTAAATTTAAGATAATGGCGGCCATTTATTTTTGTACGGGCAACCATGGCTTCACCAGTATTTAAGAATGTTTGGCGTACGTGCAGGTTTAGTGTGTCGAGTAAATCGGGGTTATGTTTTAGCTCCTCTGGCGCAAATCTAAATACTAAGGCGCTAAGCTCGGGGTAATTTATAACTTCAAAATCTGGGTGGTCGTTAAGTACAATATGCGTTTGGCGCGCAAGACCAATAACTTTATCAAACGCGCGGCCAAGCGGTGCTTCTCCAGTGGTGCGCAGTGTTAGCCATAACTTTAAGGCATCAAAACGGCGAGTGGTTTGCAGGCTTTTATCAACCAAATTAGGCGTGCCATTACCAGCCTCAGCCAATGGGTTTAAATAATCGGCATATAAAGTAATGTGGCTAAAATAACGTTTGTCGCTTAATAAAAAGGCACTACAACTAACCGGTTGCATAAATGATTTGTGATAATCAATCGTTATTGAATCAACCAACTCAATGCCATTAAGCGCATTGCGGTGGTGCTCGCTCACCAACAAACCGCCACCATAAGCGCCATCTACGTGGCACCATAACTGCTCTTCTTTAGCTAGCATGGCAATATTATGGATTGGATCGATAGAGCCAAAATCGGTTGTGCCTGCGGTAATAACCACTGCAATGGGTAAATCACCTTGCGCTTTGCTTGTTGCTATGGCGGTTTTAAGTGCCTGCATATCCATTTGCATTTTGCTGTTTTTAGCCACTGGCACCACGGCGTTGTAACCTAAGCCCAGTAACGCCGCTGCTTTTTGAATACTAAAGTGCGCCACCTCAGAGCAGTAAATTTTAAAGCGCGAGGCAACAGCTGGTAAGCCCTGAAGTTTTACCTGATGTTCTGGCGCATATCGGCTTACTGCTACTTCACGAGCAACCAACATTGCCATTAAGTTTGATTGCGTGCCGCCACTAGTAAATACTCCATCGGCAGTGCTTGGCAATGCTGCTTTTTGGCATGTCCAATCAATCAGCTTTTGTTCGATTAACGTCGCGCCTGCACTTTGATCCCACGTATCTACCGAGGTATTAATAGCAGCAATAATATGTTCGGCCACCACAGCAGGATAGGTTACAGGGCAGTTTAAATGAGCCATGTAGCGAGGATGATGAAAATACACGGCATGATCTAAATACACGCCTTTTAGCTCTTCAAGCACAGCCGGAAAGTCTGCCAAAGGCTGTGATAAATCAACATCGTTTACTACTTTTGCTAACGCATTTATCGACACACCTGAAAATGGCTTTTGGGCTTTAGCCATCGCTTGCTGTACTGCCGACAACCCTTGCAATGACGCTATCTGATAATTAATGAACTGCTCTAAATTGAATTGTGGGGGCAAGCCGCTTTGTTCAAATACAGCCTGTTTTTCAATGGTATTAATATTTAACACTTGAGATTGAGACACATCAACATTCCTTGAGTACACTTTTTAGGTGCAGGGATCTTAATGATAATGATTTCTATTTACAATAATGAAAAAAGATTAGATAGCAATTTTTTTTAAATTAGAGCTAATAAGCTTGTCGTATATTTTTAACAAAAATCGATAAACTACATTATTAAACGACAAGCATTACAAGCAAAAAAATAAACTTAAAAAAGAGAAAGTTAAGTAAATTACTTTAGCGATAGCAAAGCTATGTTTAGCCATTACTACCTATTTAAATGTGAGCAATAAATACGCAATTGAGGTTAATAATCACTGTTTATGAAATATTTAATACAAAACTTAAAGTATTGGCGGTTTTTCTGTTACGTTGGTGTTTGTATTAACGCTAAAGGACGTCATGATGGAAGTAAAGCAACTAGCTAGTCAGACCTTAATCGGCTTAAAAGTAAGAACCTGCAACGCCAATGAAATGAACGCTGGCACTGCAAATATAGCTGAACTTTGGCAAAAATTTGGTGAAAAGTTTGCCAACAGCCTCACAGAAAACACCAAAGTGTATGGTGTGTATACCAATTACGAAAGCGATCTCACAGGCGATTTTGATGTAATTGCCTGCTGCGATAATTTATCAATTAAACTCCCTGAAGCTAAAAAAGTAACCACCCAAGCTGGGCGTTATTTGGTATTTAAAGGTGAGGGTGAAATGCCCGATGCAGTGATCGATTTATGGGGCGAAATTTGGCAATACTTCAGCTCAGACGATTGCCGCTATGAACGTACTTACACCAGTGATTTTGAGTATTATAAAAACAGTAACGAAATAGAAATTGCCATTGCAATTAAAGACTAAAAAAAGGCTAGGTTTGTAAGCGCAAACCTAGCCTTTCATTGCTGTAATTTAACCCCTGCCTCACTGGTTATTACTTGCCAGCTTGGTTTTTAAATCATGTAAATCGCACGCCGTTATTGTAGGCGTTAGTTCCCAGGGATCAAAAATAGCCTCACTTGAGCGCTGTATCCACGCAGCACGCATACCGTGCGATAACGCCCCAATAACATCAAACGGGTTACTCGATATCAACCAGGTATTAGCACCGGTTGAATTTGCCTGACGTAAAAAATGACTATAAACACCGGGGTTGGGTTTAAAGGTTTTAATGTCATCGGCGCTCACCACGCCTTCAAAAAGCTCACTTATACCCGCCGTTTCGAGCAAGGTATTTACTGCACTGGCCGTACCATTAGAAAACGCAAATAACCGATAGTTTTGTGCTTTTAAGCTCTCAAGCCCTGCTTTAACATCATCGAATGCGGGGAGGGTTTTATAGCGTGCTAATAACTGTGCTTTTTGCTCATCGCTTAAAGTTACCTTGTGCAGTAAACACGCATAATTAAGTGCCTGCTCAGTACACACCGAAAACGGCACGTAGTTTTGCATTAAGCCACGTCTAAACGAGTATTCAAGTTGCTTTTCGCGCCAAGTAGTTGAAAATGCGTGCGCGTTGTCGCCAACCATATTTTCAAGTAACGACACCACCCCATGGGTGTTAATAAGCGTACCGTATACATCAAACGCCAGTGTAGTTGCCATTAATGGACTCCTGTTTAAATAGTTACTAAAGCGCAATTTTACTACTCAATATTAATCACATTATCAGTTAATAAAGTACACTAAAAGCACCGGCGTTTTAAGCAGTTACTGTAAACCCCCGTTACGGTTTGGTTAAAAATAGCGCATAGTAAATTGGGTGTCTAAAGTGAATACTTCAACACACTGGGGTTAAATATTAATAATTTACAGTACATGTTTGGGCGTTGCTTTGTTGGCAGTAATGAAAGTCTAAAAAATAAAACGCTTTTGCAGGGTTTTTATTATGCTTAATTACGTTATACATTAACTGCGCACTGAGTCGCCCCATTTCATATGGATTTTGACCAACGTTTGATGAAGATAACCCTTTGCTAAGCGCATCTAATTGTATTTTTTCGGTATCTGCTGAAACAATAATAAGTTCTTTTGAATCAAGTTTATGTTTGTAGGGTGTCATCAAGTTTATATACTCGGTATTAAATTGCGCAAAACCGGCAACAGCAACAAATGCAGGAGGCTTGTCCATCTTAGTAAGGCTTTTTACTTGCTCTAACGAGGCGCCCCTTTTTCCTAAACTATAAAGAGGGCAGCGGTTATACTCGCTCCAGCCATTTTCTCCCGATAAGCGCTGACTACTTTGCCCAGAAAGCGCAAACCTAACACCTGCGATTCTTTTATTTAAGTTTGGTGCAGTAGGATGACCAGATTGAATACAAATACGCTTATTTTCTTCACTTACTAAATTCTTTAATTGATTGCCTAACGCAACACCAAAGTCAAAATTATCAGTACCAACGTAAGCGAGCCTGTACTGGTGATCTTTTGCTAATAAATCTGAGTCAAAAGTAATAACAGGAATGTTTTTTTCAAATAAATCTTTAAGGGCTCTCTCTACCAAATAATCAGAATCTGATATTGAAACTAATAAACCATCAATCCCACTTTTCATCATGTCATTAATAATTAAAGCTTGGGTTCGAATATCTTGATAATCATCAGGCCCATCATATTTACAGGTAACGTCAGGCCGCGACTTTGCAAACTCGGTACACCCTTTGTACGCCTGAATATAAAAGCTATCGTTTTTAGTTTTTCCCACTATGCCAATGACAAATTGAGCATTTGCAAAAAATGGCAAACACAGCAATACAAAAAATAATGAAAACGATATTTTAGGTTTGTAAATAGAGCAAGAGCTGTAAATAAACTTAGGTTTAATAAAAAACAACGACCAGTATCCTTAATTAAAACGGCATTAATTACAAATTGATATATCAGAATAGCACTTCAAAACAATATAGCGACCACATTGAATATAAATTAAAAAACCAAAAAGTAATCCTTAATCGCAATGCTTTTACACAAAGCAATGGCAATAGTAATCTTTTGCTAAACACACAACTTTGCATTCAGTTGAATACTGTAAACCCCCGTTACGGTTTGGTTAAAAATAATGCATGGTAAGATGGTATTTGATCAAGTAATTAATCAGTATCGCTTTCTAATACAGAATACTCGCTTTGTTTTAGAATGGGTAGAAGGGCTATTGAGTTTATAAGTGCAATTTAGAAATTTAACTAAGTAATAGCTAAAAGTAGGGGGTTACTGGTTTACCTTATTGCTTTAGACTTTACCTAGTAGTCAAAATAAGGATAACAGAGCAGTCAATAAATTTGATGTCTGAAGTCAAGATTTGACCCTTTCGGTCTCTTTCGGTCTTCATGCCCGAAGACATAACAAGTAAATCCAGGTGACGCCTGCTCCTCACCCGTTTTAGTGGACACCTCCTCATCACTTTGAGGAGGCTAAAATGCCTAGATATACCCAACCTAGAAAGACATGGTTTTACCCAGTTAATTTTAAAATCAAAGCAGTCGAACTAAGCTTACGAGACGATGTCATGTCAAAGGACGTTGCTGA